>JBBSUS010000384.1:0-3615 GCA_038234195.1 Hyphomicrobiales bacterium
CGGCGTGATCGTGCGGATGCGAACAGGGCACGAAGGCCTTGAGGCTGTCGAGCCGGTGCACGAGACCGGTGTCGAGCAGCCGGTCGAGCGCGCGGTAGACCTGCAGGGGCGCGCGAAACCCATCGTCACGCAGGCGATCGAGGATCGTGTAGGCGCTCAAGGGCTCGTCCGAAGCGTCGAGGGCGGCCATCACCAGGGCCTGGTTTCGTGTGAGCTTGGGCTTGGCGGTCATCAGGAAGAGGCTCTTTCGGCCAGCGGTGCGGGCGCGTCGCTGCGGCTCGCCGACTTTTGTGCCCATTGGGGCGTCGGCCACGGCAGCAGGCTGAGAAGGAACAGGACGAGCGCCGCGACAACGATGGAGGGGCCGGACGGTGTGTCGAAGTTCAACGATGCAAACAGACCCCCCGTCGATGCGATCGCGCCGACCAGCGCAGCCAGAAGCGCCATGATCTCCGGCGTCGTCGCGAAGCGCCGGGCCGTCGCCGCGGGAATGATCAACAGCGAGGTGATCAAGAGGATGCCGACGATCTTCATGGCGATGGCGATCACCAGGGCCATCAGCAGCATGAAAACAAAGCGCGAGCGCTCGGGCTTCATGCCTTCGGCTTCGGCGATTTCCGGGTTCACCGTCGCCGCCAGCAGCGGACGCCACAAGAGCGCCAGGCCGGCGAGCACCACGGCCCCACCGATGGCGATGGCGACGAGGTCGCCGCGCGAGACGGCGAGAATGTCGCCAAACAGGAAACCGAGCAGATCGATCCGCACCCAGGTCATGAAAGCGACCATGACGAGGCCGAGGGCGAGCGTTGAATGGGACAAAATTCCTAGCAACGCATCGGTGGACAAGGTGCCACGTCGCTGCAGCAAGACCAGCGCCACCGAGACGAGCGCTGCGACGGCGAAGACGCCGAGCATCAGGTTGAACTCGAAGGCCGTGGAGAGCGCGACGCCGAGCAGCGCCGAATGGGCCATCGTATCGCCGAAATAGGCCATGCGCCGCCACACGACAAAGCAGCCGAGCGGACCCGCCACCAGCGCGATGCCGATGCCGGCGAGGACCGCACGGGTGAAGAAGTCATCGAACATCGGCGCGCTCCAGGTTCCCGGCGTCAGCGGCATCATGATCGCGCCGTTCGGCCCGCTCATGGTCGGGCTCATCGCCGGGTCCTTGCCGGTGGACATGGCGATGCCCGAGCGACGATGCGCCGGCGTGGTCATTCGCGTGCTCGTGGGGGTCGTGGCGGTCGTGCCCGTGACCGCATCCGGTTTCCGCCGCCCCACCGCAATTGACTGTCGGAGTGCACTCTTCGCCGATCGTGCCGTCGGCGAAGCGCACCCGGCCGTCGGGCAGATGGGTGTGGTCGTGTTCGTGCTGATAGATCGCCAGCGTCTGCTCGGCGCGCGGACCGAAAAGACGGCGATATTCCGACGACGCGGCGACCGAGCGCGGCGAGCCCTTGCAGCAGACATGGCCGTTGAGGCAGATCACCGTGTCGGTCTTGGCCATCACCACATGCAGATCGTGACTGATCAGCAGAACGCCGCAGCCCTCTGTTTCCCGTATGTCGGAGATGAGATCGTAGAGTGCGATCTCGCCGGAAAAATCGACGCCTTGAACCGGCTCGTCGAGCACCAGCAGATCGGGCTTGCGCAACATCGCACGGGCCAGCAGCGCCCGCTGAAATTCGCCCCCCGACAGATGGTGCACCTCGGCCTTGGAAAGATGGGCGATCCCGACCCGCTCCAGCGCGGCTGCGATCTCGATGCGTGGCACGGCCATGGTCAGCGTCATCAGCCGCTCGACGGACAGCGGCAGCGTCCAGTCGACGGCGAGCTTCTGGGGTACGTAACCGACGCGCAGGCGCTTCGCTCGCTCGATGGCGCCCTCGTCCGCCTTCATGATGCCGATCGCGGTCTTCGCCGTCGTCGATTTGCCGGATCCGTTGGGGCCGATCAGCGTGACGATCTCGCCCCGCTTCAGATCGAGATCGATGCCGCGCACCAGCCAGCGTCCGCCGCGCTGGACGCCGACGCCGCGCATCGCAACGAGGGTCCGGCCGGCATTGGCAGCATGAGCATCAAGGGTCGTCGCGGACGATTTCAGATCGGGCGCGTTGAAATCAGAAGGCATCGCGATCCTTTCGAGCGCATTTTTCAAGAGGCGCTTGCGGACCGATATGGCAGACGTTATAGCATTACGCAATCGCGACGTAATGACATAACATATCGACGCCGCGACCGTTTCATCGTTTGAAAGGATGTCCTCCCATGCCCCGATCCGCACGCCGTTTCCTGTCGAAAACACGGCAACCGACTGCGCGCAGGGCGTTGGCCGCCGCCATCTTCGCGTCGGCAGCTTTCCTCTCGCCGGCCCAGGCCGCACAGGACGGCGCGCCCAAGGTCGTGGCATCGATCAAGCCGATCCATTCGCTGGTGGCGGCGGTGATGGAGGGCGTCGGCACGCCCGATCTCATCGTCAAGGGCGCCGCGTCTCCGCACACCTATTCGATGAAGCCATCCGATGCCGCCGCCCTGCAGGCTGCCGACATCGTTTTCTGGGCCGGCGACGATCTCGAGGCGTTTCTCGTCAAGCCGGTTGCAACGCTGGCGACGAACGCCAAGGTTGTCGAAATGATCGACGCTCCGGGTCTCAAGACGCTGCCATTCCGCGAGGGCGGCCCATTCGAGCCGCATGTCGATGGAGACGAGCCGGCAGGCCATGACGAGACTGGCCATGCCGCAGCGGCTGGCCCCGACGGACACCATCACGGCAACACTGACATGCATTTCTGGCTCGACCCGGAAAATGCCAAGGCGATGGCCGAAGCGATCGTAACGACGCTTGCGGCGGTCGACCCGGTCCATGAAGCGATCTACCGCGCCAACACCGACAAGCTCGACACCCGCCTCGACGCACTCACTGCAACCATCAAGGCCGAGTTGCAACCGGTGGCGGAGAAGTCCTTCATCGTCTTTCACGATGCCTATCAGTATTTCGAGCAACGCTTCAGCGTGACGGCCGCGGGCTCGATCACCGTCAGCCCAGAGCAGATTCCAGGTGTCCAGCGCGTCACCGCGATCCAAGCCAAGGTGAAGGAGCTCGGCGCAACATGCGTTTTCGCCGAACCGCAATTCGAACCCAAGCTCGTCTCGGTCGTCACCGAAAATACCAAAGCCCGCTCGGGCGTTCTCGATCCCGAAGGTGCGGCACTGAAGGATGGGCCCGAGCTTTACTTCCAGCTCATCGGCAATTTGGCGAGCTCGCTCAAATCCTGTTTGTCGCAGGAGAGTTGACGCGCCTCGGCGACGCAGACTGCGCATGCTGCGTCGCCACGCCCTGAAATTGCCTGTTGCTTCTCTTTTTCGGCAAGATGTCGGTTCGGCTCAGTTCCAAACGCTCGGGTCGACCCCTCATCCACCAACAGCGTCGCGATCCCCGCACTTGTCTTCGACGAACGATGACGGCATGCTCACAGCGCTTTGGAATCGTCGGGGAAAACACCCGAAAAATCCGAAGATGTGACTGTACAGCAACCCGCCAGTGTATTGGTCCCTTCCTGATCCGGGCAGGGGCTTCAGGGGATCCATGACGTCTGAAATCATCGGCCGCGCGGC
>JBBSUS010000385.1:0-3613 GCA_038234195.1 Hyphomicrobiales bacterium
CCGCCCGACGCGAATTCGGCATCGGAGGGGGCATGCTGGTCACCAATCCGGTGCCGGAAGCTGCAGCACTGCCCCGCAAGACCGTCGAGGCCTGGATCGAGCAGGCGCTAGGCGACGCTCACGCCAGCGGGATCAGCGGCAAGATGGTGACGCCGTTTCTGCTCCGGCGGATGTTCGAGTTGAGCGAAGGACGGTCGCTCACCACCAACATCGCCTTGGTCGAGAACAACGCACGTCTGGCCGCACGGATCGCCGTCGCGCTGTCGATCTAAGGCGCGTCCCACCTGCCAGAGCGGCGGGCGCAACTCCCTATTCGTCGAGCATCGTCTTCACTGAAACCGCCAGTTCGCGAAGCGAGAAGGGCTTGGCGAGGAAGCCGAACTTCTCGCCTTCGGGCAGGTTCTTGGCAAATGCGTCCTCGGCATAGCCGGAGACGAAGATGAATTTCAGGTCCGGCCGCTTCTTTCGCATCTCGCGCAGGAGCGACGGGCCGTCCATCTCCGGCATGACCACGTCGGAGACGACGAGTTCGATCTTGCCGTCGAGTTCCTCCATGATCTCCAGCGCCTCAAGGCCGGAAGCGGCTTCGTGCACGTCGTAGCCGCGCATCTTCAGCGCCCGCACATTGCCGGCGCGCACATGGTCTTCATCCTCGACGAGAAGGATGGATGCCGTGCCGGAGAGATCGAGCTTGGCCTTCGGACCCGCCGCGATCGTTTCCGCCGGTCCGGTCGCTTCGGCCGGCACGTGGCGCGGCAGGAAGATGCGGAAGCTTGTGCCCTCGCCCGGCACCGAATCGACGAAGATGGAACCGCCCGACTGCTTGACGATGCCGTAGACCATCGAAAGGCCGAGGCCGGTACCCTTGCCGATCTCCTTGGTGGTGAAGAACGGCTCGAAGATCCGCTCGGCAACCTCCGCCGGCATGCCGGTGCCGGTGTCGGCCACCTCGACCAGCACGTAATCGCCGTCGACCAATTCGGAATAGCCGAATTCACGCGCCGCCTCGGCCTCGACATTGCGCGTCGAGATCGAGATCGTGCCGCCGTCTGGCATCGCGTCGCGGGCGTTCTGCACGAGGTTGGTGATGACCTGCTCGAACTGGCCGATATCGGCCATCACCGGCCAAAGATCGCGGCCATGATGGCGTTCGAGCTTGGCGTGATCGCCGCTCACCCGCTTCAGCAGGAGATGCATGTCGGCGACGACGTCGGTGAGATTGAGCATCTTCGGCCGCATGGTCTGGCGGCGTGAATAGGCCAGCAGCTGACGCACCAGCGAGGCGGCGCGGTTGGCGCTCTGCTTGATCAGCATCAGGTCCTGAAAGGACGGATCGCCCGTGCGGTGGTTGTAGAGCAGGAACTCCACCGACGCGGTGATGATCGTCAGGACGTTGTTGAAGTCGTGGGCGATGCCGCCGGCGAGCGTGCCGATAGCCTGGACTTTCTGGCTCTTGGCGAACTGATCTTCCAGCGCCCGTTGCTCGGTCATGTCGACGCCGTAGAGGATCACCGCCTCTTCCGCGTCGGCGCCCGTCTTCGGCACGGCGCTGGCGTAAAAGCGTACGGAACGCGGGCGCTCGCCCTCGATCTCCACGTCGACGGCCGGCACCTTGGCCTGGCCACGCAGCGCGGACGACAGGGCCTGGGCGAAGGCTTCGCGTCCGGTTTCGCGCAGGCGCGGCTCGATCGCCGCCTTGCCGCCCGCGACATCGGAGCCGAAGAGCTGGCGAAAGGCGCCGTTGGAGCGAACGGAGCGGCCGTTTTCGTCGAGCGCGGCGATGGCCATCGGCGAGGAGTTGAAGAACCGGGTAAAGCGCGCCTCCGCGACCTCGGCGGAACTGGCCGCGTCACTGTCGCTGGCCCGGCTGAGCACCAGTGTGCGCACGCTGCCTGTTTCGCCGGTCCTGCCCTCGACGGGCTTGCGCAACAAACGCACAGGCAGGCTGCGTCCATCCCGTGTGACGAGGTCGAGATCGACGGCGTCGACCCCATCGGGATCGGTCCCCGCGGGGTCGAGCGCCAGGAGCGAGCGCGAAGCGTCGGGCACGAAGTCGAGGATCGACCGGCTGAACGGCTTGAACTCGATAAGATCGATCCCGAGCCAGCCTGCAAGCGTGGCGTTCACGTAAGCGATGTTGAAATCGTCGTCCGTGGCGAAGAAGCCGGCAGGAGCCCGGTCGAGATAGTCGATCGCGTGCTGCAATTCCTGAAACGAGGACTCCTGATTCTTGCGATCGGCTGTGATGTCGAGGATCTGCCAGGCCTGAAGCGTCCCCCCGGCGGTTTCGAGCGGGCGGACCGAAGCGCGATACCAGCGCGGCGCTGTCTCGCCTTCTGTGTTTCCGGACAGACTGCGCTGCAACCGGAACTCGCGCTGGCCGACCCGGTTTTCGCGAGCAAGGTTTGCCAGGTGATAGACCGCCTCGGAGGCTTCGGCTTCACGGGCAAGCAGCCGCTCCAGGGTCTTGACGTTCTGGGCGTTTTCGGCCCCGGTACTCTCCCCATAGGCGCGGTTGGCATAGATTATGCGACCCTTGCGATCCACGATCAGCGTGCCGTTACGAGCGGTGTCGAGAAAATCCTTGGCGATCGCCCCTTCGGCGATTCGCCCGTTGAACTGGACCAGTCCGAGCGCGGTCGCAAAGACCGCCGCGATGCCGATGACCGCCAGAACGCCGAAGATCGCCAGGAGGGCGATGCCGCCATAGGCGTGACCGAACAGCGCCAGGAGGGCCGCAACCACGATGAGCGAGCCCCCGAGAATGAGCAGCCGCCGCACTCCCGACGCCGCGGCGGCCCTGTCGATCAGGGGTTTCTGGCCTGCGCCAATCGCCGTACCGTCCATAGTGATTCGCCCCGTTGCTGCCGTCGCAAAACTATGAATCAAAACTGGGTGCCTGGCGAGAGTCGGCAAAACTCTTGCGCTTCTGAGCCAGTATCTGGTGAAAATGCGTCACGGCTCTTCGCTTGTCGCCGTCCAACCCTTATGAACGCGAAAGCTGGTTTCGCCCTTGCTTGGCGACCTTGGGAAGAGCCAAAGTCGACGTGGCACGCAGAGCCGGGCATGGCTGGTCCAGCCGGTCCCGTCGAACCGGGGCGATCCGCCTGTCTTGGATGCGCCTCCTGGATGCCCCATTTTAGAGCGTCCCTTTTGAAGGCCTTCCCACGAATGCCGAACGCGGAAACGACCGAAGGACGAAGATTTGATGCCTGAGTGGATCGTCACCCTGTTCGGCGAAAGCCTCGCCCCGATCGTCTGGGTCGTCATCGTGGCGGCGATGGTCTGCCTTCTGGCGGTCGTGCTTATCATTATCGCCAAGAAACTTTTTGGCAGCGGTGGTCTTCCTGCGAGTTTCAAGAGTCGGGTGCCGCGGTTGGCGGTGCTGGACATGACCCGGATCGACGAGAAGCGACGCCTAGTGCTGGTGCGGCGGGACGAGGTCGAACATCTCATCTTGATCGGCGGCCAGACGGACATCGTGGTTGAGCCGGGTATCCTGCGGCTTCCCGCCTCGAATCTGGAGCGGATCGATACCCGCAGCGAAGGACTTGCCGGACCGGACCGCCCCCGCGAGCCGGTCGTACCGGACTTCGATCGCGGTTCGCGCGAA
>JBBSUS010000386.1:0-3602 GCA_038234195.1 Hyphomicrobiales bacterium
CAGGTGCGATGAGTTCCGGGTTTAGGAGATAGAAGACGAGCGCACCGGCGACGGCTCCGACGGCCGAGAACAGCAGGAACCGACCGGCGCCGAAACGCCGCGCCACCGGCGTTCCGAAGGCGAGCAGCCAGACCGAATTGGCGCCGAGATGCGCCCATCCGCCATGCAGAAAGGCGTATGTCAGCGGGCTGAACAGATCCGCACCGGCCATTCGAACCGTGCAGAGCGGATCGTAGTCGCCGTAACAGCCGGGGATGAACGAAAAGTCCACCAGCATCTCGGTCGCCGAGACTGGCCCGAGGAGATAAGTGCGGACCGCATGTACGGCAGCGAAGACCGCGATCAGAGCCAGCACCACACCGGGCACGTTGAACGCGGGGGGATGCGAGCGCCGCGGACCGGCGGCGTCCGGCGCATGCGCGTCCGGGCTCTCGTGACCGTTGTCGGTCGCCATCGCCTTGTTCCCTTCCCGCCTTCGTTCGCCCACGCTTCGCAAGGAGCGCGGGGACGGACCTTACCCGCCGGTCGTCATGTGCATGGCCATGGCAACGGGTCAACATCGGCAAAGCCGGCAAAACCTCGCCGCGAACGAAAAAACCGCTCCGCCCTAATGGACGGAGCGGCAAATCATTGAACGATTGACTGAACTGGAGATCGAGTTGCGACCGTTCCGTCGTCGACGGCGCCGGATGCTGTCCGGCGTCATGGGTAAATGAACGCGGGCTGGCGATGCAATCGGTATCGCCTAACAGCGTTAAAATTCGCATCCAATTGCGAAGCGTTTTCCATCCCCCGTTAAGTTATTTCAGCTAGGGATGGAAAAGGTGCGGCGGCAAGGGCCGCAATGGTTGGCAAGGCGCGAGGACGGGCGATGATGAGCGGAACGGCCACGGCCTCGAAGATCGAGACGTTCGAAAGGCGCAGCTTCAACCGTGTCACCGTCGATCTTCTGGGACGCTTCATGCGCGAAGACCGCAGCGAACATTCCTGCCGCGCCGAGAACATGTCGCCTGGCGATGCGGCGATCCTCAGTGATATCTCGCCTCACCCGGACGAACGGATCATCGTCTATTTCGACCATATCGGCCGCCTCGAAGGCAAGGTCCTGCGCACTTACCCGGGCGGCTTCGTCCTGATCTGGCGCGTCGGAGAGCGCAAGCGCGAAAAGCTGGCGGCCCAGTTGACTTGGTTCGCCAATCGCCACGAACTGGACCTCCCGGAGGATCGCCGCCATGAGCGCATCGCGCCGACGACGCAGCAGGTCGAGATGACCCTTGGCGACGGTCGTCGATACAAGGTCGACATCATCGATCTGTCACTCTCCGGCGCGGCGGTCCGCAGCACGGTGCGGCCAGCCCTGGGCTCGCCCATCCTCCTCGGCACGACGAAAGGACGGGTCGTTCGTCATCTCGACGAAGGCTTCGCGGTCGAGTTCGCCGCCATCAAACCGGATAGCGCCTTGGTCTGACCAGCGCGCCCAGCTCAGCTCCTCCCGATCAACGCTCCAGAGACCGCCCCTTCCGGGCGGTCTTTTTCGTTTGTGCCGCGTTTGGCCAGTTCACGAGGTTGGAAACCTGGACGGCCTGCTGTCGGTCGGCCGTTCCTCGCCCCGATTATCGCAGCTTTTGGCGGTATGGTTGTCGAGCCCTCAACGCCTTTGCGCACGCCTGTTAACGAATTCACGGCCCGCGGCTTAACCATTCCAGTCACCGCAGCTTGAGAAGTATAAGCCTCGGCAATCTTTCTAAACGCGGCCTCACCGTCATCCGTCCGGTGCTTGCGCCCCAAAGCCCTGTCACAAATGACAATCTCGGCCCGCACGGCGGCCGTTACCGGCGAGTGAACGGACTTGGTTTCTCAAATGCCAACGCAGTGCTGCAAATTTCGTACAATCCCTTTGTAATTACGCAAGTACATATCGCCGCAATTTTCGATAAAATTTGAGAATAATTGCGGCTCTGCATTTTTATTCAAAGTAAAAAGCAGCTGCCATTCTCCCGATACGAACAGGGGGAACGGAAATGCATAAATCAATCAAGCAAGCGATGATCGGCCTGATGCTTCTCGCTAGCGGCTTCGCCGCAAGCCCAGCCGCCGCTGCCGCCACCGCGATGCCGACAGCCGGTCGCACCTCGCAGCCAGTCGGTCACTACGATTTCTGCAAGCGCTATCCCAGCACGTGCCAGCGCAACGCCAGCGTCGTCGCCGTTAAGATGACTCGCTCCAACTGGGACAAGCTCGTCCAGATCAACGCTGCGGTGAACAACAATGTCATGCCGCGCACGGATCAGGAGGTCTACGGCGTTCCGGAATATTGGGCCTATCCGACGACGGAGGGCGATTGCGAGGATTTCGCGCTGCTCAAGCAGTACATGCTGAGCCGCGAGGGCTTCCCGGCCTCAGCGCTGCTGATCACGGTCGTGCGCCAGACCAATGGTGACGGCCATGCCGTTCTGACGGTCCGGACCGATCAAGGCGACTACATCCTCGACAATCTGGATGCCCGCATCCTCGCCTGGAACGACACCGATTACCAATATCTGAAGCGCCAGTCCGAGGCCAACGCCGGGCAGTGGACCACGATCAACGACGACCGCAACATCCTGGTCGGCAGCGTTCGCTAAGCGGCAGCGAGGCGAAGGGACCGCCCCTTCGCCTCGCAGGACAGAGTTTCGTTCCTCCGCCCCCTGTGAGGACGAAAAACAAAGAAGGGCCGGCACCGACGCAGATCGGGCCGGCCCTTTGGTTTGGTCAGTGCGGCAACGTGGAGGGATCGACTCTCGCTGAAGTCGACCTATTCGAGATCGATGTCGAGGATCGTCATGGTGAAGTGGTAGGAGAGCTCGCCATCCTCCGTGTCCTTCGCCAACAGGCCGACGAATTCGCCGTTCAGATAGACTTCGGCCGAATCCACGCCGCGGGGCAGCGCCCGCACTTCAAGGTCGGCACCCTTGAAGCTTTTCCTCAGATAGGCTTGGAGCTTGCGGATTTCGTCGGGCTTCACGGACTTCTCCTGAATCGATTGCTAGCCCCTAGCTAGCGGGCGGAACACCAATTCAATCCCGAATCGGCGCAGAAACTTCAGGTGTTCATTAACTTATAAGCTGGTCGCAGAAATTGCGGTCGCCTCGCAATCGGCAAAACCGAACGACAAAGGCGGCTCGGAGAGAACCGCGCCGCCTCGCCACATGCCAAAAATCCGTCGAAGATTATTCGTCTCGCTCGAAGCTCTGGTCCATCGCGCGCGCCGGTTCATCGCAATCGGTGTTGGTGCCGATGACCTTGGCCGGAACGCCGGCGACCGTCGTGTGCGGCGGCACCGGCTTCAGGACCACCGAACCGGAAGCGATCTTGGAGCATTCACCGACTGTGATGTTGCCAAGAACCTTCGCGCCGGCACCGATCAGGACACCGCAGGCGATCTTCGGATGCCTGTCGCCGAATTCCTTGCCCGTGCCACCCAGCGTCACGCCCTGGAGGATCGAAACGTTGTCGGCAATCGTGGCCGTCATGCCGATGACGATCCCGGTCGCATGATCGAGAAAAATCCCGCGCCCCATCGGAGCGGCTGGGTGGATATCGACCTGAAAGACCGCTGAGGA
>JBBSUS010000387.1:0-3602 GCA_038234195.1 Hyphomicrobiales bacterium
AAGCTGCGCGCCGGCCTGAAGCCGGACCAGACGTCCTGCCATACCGCGTTCGTCGACGGATACGTCGTCGAAGGTCATGTGCCGTCGGAGGAGATCGACCGGCTTCTGGCGGAACGGCCGGATGCGGTCGGACTGACGGTGCCCGGCATGCCGCCGGACGCGCCGGGCATGGGAACAGGCGACATGCCCTACGATGTCCTCATGGTCAGGAAAGACGGTACGACGGAGGTGTTCGCCAGCTACCCGAAACAGGCCGACTAACGCCGGATGTATTTGAGCAGCGCGACGACCACCAGCACCAGGATGATGACGACAAGAAGCGCCGCGAGGCCCATGCCGCCCATCATCCAGCCCATGCCGTCCATGTTACCGTCCATCATGGTCGTCTCTTCTTCTGATCACATGGCCTCCTTGATGTCCATCCGGATCAGCCACCAGTTCATCGGGTAGGCCGTCACGAAACCGGCAATCATGGCGATCTGCATCGAGGCCCAGAACTCGACCATGTTCGGCTCGATCGTCACGCCGTAGAGCGCCTGGAAGACGCCGAAATAGAGAATCGCCATGCCGCCGTACATGCCGACCTGCCAGGAGGTGAGCGACAGCGTGTCGGCCTTGATCGCGGCGACGAGCGCCTTGCCCGCCGAGATGTCGTTCATCGGCTTGATCGTGGCATACTGAAAGCCGACGCCGATGACGAATGCGAGGATGTAGTCAACGATCCAGACCGCGAAGATCTTGTCCGCGAAAATCGACTTGTAGCCGAACCAGACCGCAATCGCGGGAACGAGGAAGACGAGCGTTTCGGCGACGATGTCGCCGAGCGTGCAGCCCGCGCCGCAATGGGTGGCGCCCTTGCCGACCTTTGCGGGAAAAGGCGTCTGCGCCTTGTGCGGCATCGGCCGGTGTTCCTGCATCGCCTTCGAAGCGATGTCGTCGCGTGCCAGGCGCCCGTAAGTGAAATAGCCCCACAGTGCTAGCGGTCCCGCGTAGAGCCCGGTGATCGGCCAAACGAAGTTCATGATCGTCATGTGCTGCGGATGGCGGACGACGTCGAGCGCAATGACGAGCGCCGAGACGATGCCGACGGCGAGCATGGCGATCGCCAGCACATGGATCGATTGTGGAATCATGATCGCTCAGGCTCCCCAGACCATCATCCGGATTGGCATCCATAGTCCCATGCCGATCATGACGAGGTTCTCCGTCAGCGACACGAAGCCGAGCGGCACGTTCGAGCCGCCGCCGACGCAGGCACATTTGAGTTCGCGCTTGTCGATGTAGACGGCCTTGAAGACCGAGACCGCTCCGATCGTCCCGATGAGCAGCGCGATCGGCGCCGACAGCCAGGTCAGCGCGCCGGCGATCATCAGAAGCCCGGCAAGGGTCTCGCCGAACGGATAGAGGTAGCCGTGGCGGACCCAACGCTTGGCCAGCAGGTCGTAGTTCAGGAACATCGTCGAGAAGCTCTCGACGTCCTGAAGCTTCTGGATTCCGAGCAGGCACATCGATATGGCGAAGAACCATTCGACGGCGCGTACGGTGAAGATCGTGTCATAGGCTGCCCAACTCACCGCCAGCCCCATCAGGGCCGCAACCGAGAAGATCGCGACGATCGGCTGGTAGGTCGTTTCGCCGTTCTTCTTAACGTGCTGGCCGAGATGCTCGCGCAGTCCGTCATAGCCGCCGACACGTTCGCCCTCGATGAAAATCTGCGGCGTCGTCTTGACGTCGGTCTCCCGCTTGAAGGCGTCGGTCTCGTCGCGTGTCTTCAGCCAATGATCCTCGACGTCGAACCCCTCGCGCTCGAGGAGGTCCTTGGCCTTGAGCCCGTATGGGCAGGTATGCTTCTCCATCACCATTCGATGAATGACGGCGTGCTTCTTGCCGGATGCCGTCTGGGTCGCGCTCATTGCCTCTTTCCTCTAGGCTCAAATCGGTTGCAGAAGCGCCGCTTCAACCGCAGCAGCATTTCGACTTCGCCGGCCGTTGATCGACGGCAGCAGACGAGGCAGTCGAGACTTCCGCTTCGTAGCCGGCCGTTCCGACCGCCGCGATCAGATCGGCCGCGGAGGCGGAACCTGCGACTTCGGCGATCTTGCGTCCGACATCCGCACTGGCGGCGTTCACGCCGGCGACCTGCCGCAGAGCCTTCTCGATCGTCCGGGCGCATCCGCCGCAGTGCATTCCGGAAATGTTCAGGACAATATCGTTCGTAGTCTCGATCACCGTTTCCATTATGCAATTCCTTCGTCTTCGCTTCGATGTAGGGGACATGGAGATTCCAGTTACTGGAAGGTCAAGGACGTTCGCGACCGATTTGCCTAGATTGCCATTGGCCGAACGGAAGACGATATCCTCGAAAACGAACCGAAATCGATTCGCCTCGGAAGGCCGCCGATGAGACCCGTCGCGTTTCGCGCCATCCTCGTTCGAATGCTTTTCGCCGTGGCCATCGCGTTCTCGTTCGCGTCGTCGGCCATGGCGGCGGGAACGATGCAATCTGGCTCGATGCAGGATCATGGGTCGGTCACCGTTGCCGTCAGCGCCGTGTCGGGCCATGGACCGTCTTCCGCGTCGTCCGTTCGACATGGCCATCACGGCGGGTCGTTCTGTGACGGTGGGATGACCTGTGGCCACTGCGCCCCCCTGCCGACGATGGCGATCGCCTTCCTCGTCCCCGGCAGGAAAACTCATGATCCGGCCGACAGCGAAGGCGCGTCGAGCTTTCCCGAAATTCCGCACCGTCCTCCGAACCTGACCTGACGTCCGCAGCGACAGACATTCACCAGGACCTACGGAGAACAACATGATTCCGATCAGCCGCCGGCACTTTCTTGCCGGCACGACGGCGCTTGCCGCTTCGGCAGCGCTGCCCGCGACGATCCGCACCGCCTGGGCCGGCGACGGCGTTCGCCTTGCGGTCACGACCCGGACCCTCGACGTCAAGGGCAAGGCGGCGACCGTGTACGGCCTGACCCAGGCCGACGGAAGCCGCGGCTTCGTCGGCGAGCAAGGCGGACGCTTCGCCCTCGAACTCGAGAACCGTCTATCCGAGCCGACCCTCGTCCACTGGCACGGCATGACGCCGCCCTGGCGGCAGGACGGCGTGCCGGACGTAACCCAGAATGCGCTGGCACCCGGCGAGCGCTATGCCTACGACTTTCCGCTCGGTCGGTCCGGGACGCACTGGATGCATTCCCACTACGGGCTACAGAAGCAGAACCTGATGTCGGCGCCGCTGATCGTGCGATCGAAGGAGAACCTTGCCGCCGACGAGCAGGAGGTCGTCGTCGAACTCGCCGACTTCTCGTTCACGCCGGCGGAGGAGATCCTCGCCGGATTGCGGAGCAAGGCAGCCGACGGCATGTCGAGCACGGGCGGGATGGATGGGATGGACCACGCCGCCATGGGTCATGGCGACATGGCGATGTCGATGCCTGGCATGACGATGTCGGAAGCCGCGCCGATGCCCGGCATGAAGAAGGCGACGTCGGGCATGGCCGGCGCCGGAAATCCGACCGCCGCGCCGATGGCCATGACGATGGACGTCAACGACGTCGAATACGACGCCTATCTGGCGAACGACCGCGGTCTCGACG
>JBBSUS010000388.1:0-3598 GCA_038234195.1 Hyphomicrobiales bacterium
ACGCTGGCAAATGCAGAGGTGCCGCCGCCTTGGGATGGCCGTGTCGGCGAGACCGTGACGCCCACCTATGCGACCCCAGCCGTTCCGGTCATCACCAATGTCCTGTCAGGCGAAGAGGCGCGCGTCTCTGGCGACATCGGCTATCCGCCGACGCGGGTATTCCTATCGCCGGGCGATACCGTTCAGGTGACGGCCTACGAGGTCCAGTCGCGCATCTCCGGCACTTCCACATGGGCCACAGAGAGCGCTCTGGCGATCCGCGGCGAGATCGACCTTGAGGAATACGACAAGGGCGACGAGGTCGAAATACAGGCCCGCGCGATAGGCCAAAGCGGTTCGCCAAGCGACTGGACGGATTCGGTTTATGAAACCGTCGGCGCGAACGATCCGATTGCGCCTGTCGCGCCGGTAATCGCCGATCTGACTGTCGACGTCGATACCGTCACCCTCAAGTGGGAGAACGCCAACGACCCGACGATTGCGACAGCTCGCGTCTATCGTGTCGTTTCCGGTGATCCAATCTCATCTGGCGTTCAGGTTGGGCCAGTCATCGCATCTGGTGGCAACGCCATGCCTCAGATCAGCGACATTCCGGGCGAGGGCGACTGGGATTACTACGTCAGTAATTCCAACGTCGATGGCCTCGAGTCCGACCTGGCTGGGCCTGAGACCGCTACAGGCGTGGTCGACACGCCATGACCGAAACGAAGACCGGCCGAGTGGTGATCTTCGGCACATGGGTTGACCCGAAAAGCAAAGGCGCGGTGGCGATAGCGGCTGCGCAGATGGACCGGGCGGACGCCGAGAATTCTCCCGCCGCGCCACCGGAAACAGCCACCAGCCGCAAGGGCTGAAACTCAATCGACTGACGCTCTTTCAGGCTGGCTCGCGCCGGCCTTTTTGCATTTGCGAGGACCGCATGGACGATACGCCGAACACGACCAGCCTTCCGCCGCTTGACGTCCCGACTGAGGTCATTGGGCATAGTCTTGTCGCAGGACAGAAGGTCACTGCGCGGTTTTCCATCGACGCGCTCTTTGCCGCCCTTGGCGGGTCCGGTGGCGGCGGCGGCGGTTCGAACCAAGCAATCCTCGACGACATCGATTTTCTTACGTCGAACAAGGCCGACAAGGCCGCGGTAGATGCTTCAGTTTCTAACGCGAAGGCTGGCCTCTACGCTACCACGAGCAATCTGGCGCTGCTACTTTCCAATCTCGATACCGAGACCGGGACGTCATTCGACCTTGTGAATGCGTTGATCGACAGGCTTCGTCTGTCACTGGCGGCCGAGCCTGTTCGTCCTGGCGATGCGCCGGAAGCGTTCGAGAATGCTTTGGCCGGCGATGGCGCCAGCGCTGCGGCGCTCTCCGGCGGCACGGTCGTTACGCTTGCTAGCGGCAAAGTGTTCGAAGTCATCAACGACGGCGACCCCGTCACCGTTGCCAGCCGAGCGCCGATGCCAATCGAGGCAGGGCGCATCTATGCCTTTCGGATGACGGCCGCTCGCACGAAAAACACCGACGATCCGGTTGGGGATGCTGCCGAGTTCGGGATTGCCTGGCTGTCCAGCACTCTTGCCGTCGTCGGGACGAGTGGCTTCGGCGGCAATGAAGGATTGGTGACGGGCGCGCTGCCAAAAACCGTTTCCGGCACGCTTTCGATCGACCAAGACACCGATCTGATTGCGCCTGCCGGCGCTGTTTATTTCAGGGTCTACATCAAGACCTATGGTCACGGCGGTCGCACGGCGATCATTCGCCTGGAGCGGTACGTCGGCAATGGCATTCCAGGCCCGGCAGGTAGCAGTGATGCGACTCCGGCTTTGGAAGCTTTGGCTGATGCCGCAGCGCTTTCTGCTTCAAATGCCGCCACCGATCGTGCAGCCGTCGATGCTGTCGCGAATGTCTGGCCGTTGAAAGGACTTCCGCGCACGCTGCCGGCGTACCCTGCCGATGCCAGCGCCGTTCTGAACGCCGCCGCCACGGCAGCGCTTGCGGCCGGTGAAAAGTCTATCGTCATCCCGTCTGGCCTCTACTCCTATCCGTCTCCATCCCTTGATGCCTACAAGATTGCGTGGGTTGGGGACGGAAGCTTCGAAGCGGCCTATTGCCTGCCGGTGCGCCGTCTGGACAAGCCAACTCGCACGCCGACGATTCAGGGTATCCGGCCCGACGTTCACTTCTCCAATTGGCTGAACAAGTCCGTCGTCCGCGTCGTCTTCGTTGGCGACAGTCTGATGACGTTCCTGTCGACCGAGAACGGCAACCGTATTGACGGGCTGCCCGGGACGATCCTTCGCAAGTTGCGGCTGGAATACCCGGACAAGACCTTCGTCCCGTTCTTCCGGGCGATTGGAGGGTTGCGCTATGCCGACCTGAACAAGATTTGCTCCGGCACCGCACCTGTCACGACCGAATGGACAGTCCCGTCCGACAGGACATGGGCTCAGGCGGTTGCCGATCTCTACCCCGATCAGGTGTTCATGTCTTACGGCATGAACGACGGGCATCTATGGGATAGCGGTCAGTTCTCGGCCGTCGACATGGCCGCTGGCATTTCGACGATCAAGAAGTCGCTCGGACGCCCGAACATCTGTCTGTTCACCAACTTCAAGCCGTCGCTTTCGACCAGCAATACGTCATTCAACACCATCGCGGAGCAAGAAGGCCGCGATGCTATGGCCGGCTGGACGCGGACCTACGCGCTTTCCTTCGACGATGCGGTTGTCGACTTCAACCGTGGATTCAACATCAGCCGTGATGGTCGTGATGTTTGCGAAAGCCACCTGGTCGACGAGGGCACGCTGACACAGGCCATGCCGCTGACCAGCGACAAGCTGATGCGGGATTTTGTCGCCGAGATCACGGTGCCTAACTTGCCCGCTGGCTTCTTCGATCCCGTCGGCAATGGCACTGTGGTTCCGTGGATCAGGCTTGCGCCTTTGAACCAGAGCCTCATTTCCATCACCACGCGAAACGGCTTCCTTGAGTTCGCAGTGTTTTCCGATCGCCAGACGGTCGGCAAGGTCAGCAAGCTGACGAACATCACCGCGCCGGTGACGGGCGAAACGCTGTCGATGAAGGTTTCGGTGACCGGCCCGTTCCTTGAACTGCAGCTGATGGGGCAGGTGGTTTTTGACGCGCCGATCATCCGGTTCGGAGGCGTCTTCAATCCCTTCTTCCTCTACTCCGACAATCGCGCGGGGCCTTCTGCGACATGGCGTCTCTATCGCGGTGTGGATCGCGATTACGCGCCATCCCTCGTCGATGGTGATTTGTGGTCGGGGAACGGCGGCAACGGCGTCAACCACCCGAACGCCACGACGCTCGATGAGATATATGCGACCACGCTTTCGTCGCAGGGTTGGCGCGGCATTACTCGTCAGCATCCGGCTCTGCTGATGCTGGGCGGCCGCAATGGCCTGTCGCTGGACTTCATCTCCGGGCTCTACGCGCTGGTGAAAGCTGGCATCGTCACCACCGGAACGATCGACAGCATCATCTCGTCGTACATCGGCGGAATCGCCAGCCTTCCAGCCTATACCGAAAGCGGTTATCGCACCGGTGTCCGATTGGCGGCGGGCAAAGGGGCTGTCATC
>JBBSUS010000389.1:0-3563 GCA_038234195.1 Hyphomicrobiales bacterium
CGCCGCTTTGGCGAGGGGCAGGTCGCGGTCATCGCCGGATTCCAGGGCATTGCGCCCGACAATCGCATCGCAACGCTTGGTCGCGGCGGCTCCGATACCTCGGCGGTGGCGATCGCCGCAGCATTGCAGGCCGACCGCTGCGACATCTACACCGATGTCGACGGCGTCTACACAACCGATCCGCGCATCGAGCCGAAGGCTCGGCGCATGAACCGCATCTCCTTCGAAGAGATGCTGGAGATGGCCTCTCTCGGTGCCAAGGTGCTGCAGGTGCGGTCGGTGGAACTGGCCATGGTATACAAGGTGCGCACCTTCGTGCGCTCCTCTTTCGACGACCCGGATGCGCCCGGGATGGGCGATTTCGACACTCTGCCGGGGACGCTCATTTGCGACGAGGATGACATCGTGGAACAGCAGGTCGTGACCGGCATCGCCTACGCCAAGGACGAGGCTCAGATTTCGCTGAGGCGGGTGGAAGACCAGCCCGGCGTCGCCGCGGCGATCTTCGGCCCGTTGGCCGAAGCCGGTGTCAATGTCGACATGATCGTCCAGAACATCTCCGAGGCCGGCACCTCCACCGACATGACCTTCACCGTTCCCGCCGGCGATCTCGCCAAGGCGACGACCGTGCTGGAAAAGGCCAAGGCGCAAATGCGCTTCGACGTCATCCAGAGCGAGACCGGACTGACCAAGGTGTCGGTCATCGGTATCGGCATGCGCAGTCACACGGGCGTCGCGGCGACCGCCTTCAAGGCGCTGGCGGACCGCGGCGTCAACATCCGGGCGATTACCACCTCGGAGATCAAGATCTCGATCCTGATCGACGGCGACTACACCGAACTCGCGGTACGCGCTCTTCATTCGGTGTATGGTCTCGACAAGGCTTGAAGCGTGCCCGAATCGGCCATGGGGCAGGTCCCTAGCTCGCTTGTAAAGGCGCGCGCAGCGCAGGCAACCGAGGCGCGAATATCGGTCGGGCGAAGCGACCGGGGTTGATGGGCATGGTTCGGCACTCTAAACACCGGCCAAACGAACCTTGCCGCCGACCTTCGCGTCCCACGCGTATCGAGGTTTGTGGGTAAGGCTCGCATTTGGAGAGGCTGACATAAGAACTGCTGGTGCCGGGCGGCGATCGACGCACCGCCGGTTTCGGCACGTCCTCTTGCCGGTTGCAACGGAAGACGGCTTTGAAGCAGAGCGACATCACAGGCCCGCGCATCCTGATGCGCCGTATCCGGGAGCTCATGACCGAGCCGCTCGATGCGCAGTCGCGTCTCGACCAGATCGTCAAGCTCATCGCCCAGACCATGGTCGCCGAGGTCTGCTCGCTCTACGTGCTGCGCGCCGACGCGGTTCTGGAACTCTACGCCACGGAGGGACTGAACCCCGGCTCGGTGCATCTGGCCCAGCTGAAGCTCGGCGAGGGCCTTGTCGGCACGATCGCGGCCACCGCCCGGCCATTGAACCTGCCCGAGGCCCAGAGCCATCCCGCCTTTACCTACCTCCCGGAGACCGGCGAGGAGATCTTTCACTCCTTTCTCGGGGTGCCGATCCTGAGGTCCGGCCGCACGCTCGGCGTGCTCGTCGTTCAGAACAAGGTTGCGCGCACCTATCGCGACGAGGAGTCCGAGGCGCTGGAAACCGTTGCCATGGTTGTCGCCGAGATGATTGCGGCGGGGAGTCTGGAAGGCCTGTCGCGACCGGGCGTTGTCCTCGATCTCTCGCGGCCGGTCAGCTTCTTCGGCGTTGCGCTCTCCGACGGCATCGGTCTGGGTCGGGTGCTGCTGCATGAGCCAAGGGTCGTTGTCACCAACCTCTTCAACGAGGATATGGAAAGCGAGGTCGCGCGGCTGACCAAGGCGATCGAGGTTCTGCGCCAGTCGATCGAGGCGATGCTGTCGCGCCGCGAGATCGCTGGCGAGGGTGAGCATCGCGCCGTGCTCGAAGCCTATAAGATGTTCGCGCATGATCGCGGCTGGGTGCGGCGGCTTGAAGAGGCGGTCCGCAACGGCCTGACCGCGGAAGCCGCGGTCGAGAAGGTGCAGTCCGACATGCGGGCGCGCATGATGCACATGAGCGATCCCTATATCCGCGAGCGGCTCCACGATTTCGACGATCTCGCCAACCGCCTGCTGCGCCAACTGATCGGCGAGGAAGCCGAGAGCGGGGACGAAGGGGAGGGCGAAGACCTCGTCGTCATCGCCCGCTCGATGGGCGCGGCCGAACTGCTCGACTACCGCCGCGAGCGGATCACCGGCCTTGTCGTCGAGGAAGGCGCGGCCACCAGCCATGTCGCCATCGTCGCCCGAGCGCTCGGCATTCCGGTCGTCGGTCAGGCCAAGGGCGTCGTGTCCATGGCCGAGAACAACGACGTCATCATCGTCGACGGCGAGGACGGCACGGTTCACCTGCGTCCGCAAGCCGAGATTTCGGCTCTGTACAAGGACAAGGTCAATTTCCGTGCCGAGCGTCAGGCGCGTTACCGCGCCATGCGCGACGTACCGTCGGTGACCAGGGACGGCGTTGCCATCAGCCTGCAGATGAATGCCGGGCTGCTCGTCGATCTGCCGCAGCTCGAACAGGCCGGGGCCGAGGGGATTGGTCTGTTCCGCACCGAGCTGCAGTTCATGGTCGCATCGACGATGCCGCGGGCGAGCGACCAGGAGCGGCTCTACGCCGCCGTTCTGGATGCGGCGGGCGGCAAGCCCGTCACCTTCCGCACGCTCGACGTCGGCGGCGACAAGATGCTGCCCTATCTGACCCAGACGCCCGAGGAGAATCCCGCGCTCGGCTACCGCGCCCTTCGTTTGGCGCTGGACCGTCCGGGGCTGATGCGCACCCAGCTGCGCGCGCTTTTGAAGGCGGCGGCCGGTCGCGAATTGCGCGTGATGTTCCCGATGGTGACAGAGGTCGCCGAGCTGAAGCACGCGCGACGGCTGATCGACCGCGAACTCGCCCATCTCGCCCGCTTCGGCCACAAGGCGCCGAGCCGGCTTGTGGTCGGGGCGATGATCGAGGTGCCTGGCCTGTTGTTCCAGCTCGACGAGTTGATGCGTCATCTCGACTTCGTGTCGATCGGGTCTAACGACCTCTTCCAGTTCTTCAGTGCCGTCGATCGCGGCAAGTCCCGCGTCGCCACGCGCTTCGACGATCTGTCCTCGCCGTTCCTTCGGGCGCTGAAGATGGTCGTCGATGCCGGCCGCCGGAATTCCGTGGCCGTCACCTTGTGCGGCGAGATGGCCGGCCGGCCGCTCTCCGCCATGGCCTTGCTGGCGATCGGTTTCAGGTCCATCTCGATGGCGCCGCCGTCGCTCGGGCCGGTCAAGGCGGCGATCGTCGAGCTGGAACTCGGCAGGCTGGAGGTGGCGATGACCGCTCGTCTGGAAGGCCGTGAGGAGGGCACGCCGCGCAACCTCCTTGTCGCATTCGCCAAGGCGAACGACATCCCTTATTAGCGGCAGTGCTGACGGCTGTCGCGAGCAGCCACTCGCTGGGCGCCACGAGCGCGGCTGCCTGTCTTGCATGTTCTTTCGTCGGCGATCGTCATCGTTCGATGCACCACC
>JBBSUS010000390.1:0-3558 GCA_038234195.1 Hyphomicrobiales bacterium
CGGTCGTTTTCGCTGGCGAGCGAAAACACCACCTCCTGCAACGGACGAATCCAGTCGCGGTCTTTAGGAGTCGCCAGCATCATGGCGATGGTCACCCTGGCAAGGCCGCGTACAGGCTGAGACGGCAACTGGATCTTCTGACCGTCGAACAACAGGTAGCCAAGCAGCGCCTGGGCGCCAATATTGCCCTTTTCCGCCGACAGCTTCAGCCAGCGCGCAGCCTGACGCGGATTGGCCTTGCCACCGATCCCGTCGAGGGTCATGCGGCCCAGTTCGAACTGCGCCTGGGCATTGCCGAAGAAGGATGCCGCGTGAAAATAGAACTGCCGGGCGCGCGGCAGGTCGACGGCGACCGGGCTGCCCGGAATCCCGCGCCTGAGATAGCCGGCCAGCGCGACAACGGCACTCGCCACATAAGGCGCATTTGCGTAGTTGCCGGTGTCCTCGTCCTGATCGCGGACGATCTCTTCGAAAATCTTGTAAGCCTCATAGTCGTTCTCGGGAACGCCGTCGCCCTCGGCATACATCTGGCCGAGCTTCCAGCGCGCCCCGGGGTGACCCTTGTCCGCCGCATAGCGCAAAGCTTCGAACGCCTCGAGCTTCTGACCGCGTTGGTAGGCCTTGAAGCCGAAGGAGAACAGCTCCAGCGGCCCCGCGTTCGGGTCGACCTGCACGGCGGGGTCGAGCGCATACGCGCGCGGCACCAGGCCACAAGCCAGTACTCCTGCGAGTGCAAAGGTTGAGAAAAGCCGTTTAAAGGTCTGCATAAACGTGCTTGTCCGCAGATGCGCCTGGATGCGTAACCGCTCCGAGACGCGCCGTGCCGACCAGTTGGGCATATTTCCATATCGCGCCCGACTGATAGTCGGTCTCGCGCGGGACCCACTCTTCTGCGCGCTTTGCCAGTTCTTCCTCCGACAGGGCCACGTCGAGCGTTCCGGCGACGGCGTCGATCGTGATGACGTCGCCATCCCTCAGAAGACCGATCGGCCCGCCGACTGCTGCCTCCGGGCCGACATGACCGACGCAGAAGCCGCGGGTCGCGCCGGAGAAACGGCCATCGGTGATCAGCGCGACCTTGTCGCCCATGCCCTGCCCGTAGATCGCTGCGGTCGTGGACAGCATTTCGCGCATGCCCGGGCCGCCCTTGGGGCCCTCGTAGCGGATGACGAGAACCTCGCCTTCCTTGTATTCGCGTTTCGAGACCGTCTCGAAGCACACCTCTTCGGAATCGAAGCAGCGTGCCGGGCCGGAGAATTGCAGGTTCTTCATGCCGGCGACCTTCACGATCGCCCCATCCGAGGCCAGGTTGCCCTTGAGGCCAACGACGCCGCCGGTGACGGTGATCGGCTTATCGGCCGGACGCACCACGTCCTGGTTCGGGTTCCAGGCGACCTTTGCCATATTCTCGGCGATGGTGCGGCCGGTGACCGTCATGCAGTCGCCGTGCAGATAACCGTGCTCGAGCATGGTCTTCATCAGGAGCGGAATGCCGCCAGCCTCGAACATGTCCTTGGCGACGTATCGGCCGCCCGGCTTCAGGTCAGCGATATAGGGCGTCTTCTTGAAAATCTCGGCGACGTCGAACAGATCGAATTCGATACCGCATTCGTGGGCGATCGCCGGCAGATGCAGGGCGCCGTTGGTCGAACCACCCGTGGCTGCGACGACGGCCGCCGCGTTCTCAAGTGCTTTCAGCGTGACGATGTCGCGCGGTCGGATGTTGCGCGCGAGCAGTTCCATGACGATCTCGCCGGACGCGTAGCAGAACTTGTCGCGGATCTCGTAGGGCGCGGGAGCACCGCAACTGTAGGGCAGCGCCAGGCCAATGGCTTCAGCCACTGTTGCCATCGTGTTGGCTGTGAACTGGGCGCCACAGGACCCGGCGGAGGGACAGGCAACCTGCTCGATCTCGTCGAGATCGGCGTCGGACATCTCGCCGACGGAATGCTTGCCGACCGCCTCGAACATGTCCTGCACGGTGACCGGATTGCCACGAAACGTGCCAGGCAGGATCGACCCACCATAAATGAAGACAGAGGGCACGTTGAGACGGACCATCGCCATCATCATGCCGGGCAGCGACTTGTCGCAACCGGCGAGGCCAACCAGCGCGTCATAGGCGTGGCCGCGCATGGTGAGTTCGACCGAGTCTGCGATGAGATCGCGGGAGACCAGAGAGGATTTCATGCCCTGGTGGCCCATGGCGATGCCATCTGTGACGGTGATGGTGCAGAATTCGCGCGGCGTGCCTCTTGCGGCCGTGACGCCCTTCTTGACGACCTGGGCCTGGCGCATCAGCGCGATGTTGCAGGGGGCGGCCTCGTTCCAGCAGGACGCCACGCCGACCAGCGGCTGGTGGATTTCTTCCTTGGTCAGGCCCATCGCATATAGATAGGAGCGATGCGGCGCGCGCGCCGGGCCTTCGGTAACGTGCCGGCTGGGTAATTTTGCCTTATCGATCGAATGCGCGTCCATCAGTCCCTCGTCCCTGCACTGCTGCTCGCGACCGCAAAGCGGCTTGTGTATGAGGTGGCGTCGTTTTGTGGCTGCAACGGGGCACAAATCCCCAACGCCGACTATATTCGATGCACCGATGCAATAGTGTTGCAGACTTACCGCACCGTGAATTTCGCACCTTCAGCGGAGTGACCCAAAAGAAAAGGCGCGCCCTTTTCGGGCGCGCCTCTGAGTTCTTTTCCGTCAGTGCGCGGCTAAAGCCACGATGCGTCGATCAGAAGGTGATCTTGAGCGAAGCGTTGCCGCCATAGACGACGTCGCTGCCGACCGAGCCGTTGAAATACGCACCGTCGGAAATCTTCTGCTCGCCATCGGTCCAGTAGCCGACGAGGCCGCCGAAGCGGAGTTCGCCGAACTTTTCGCCCTTGAAGGAGACGCCTGCAGCCAAGGTATAAAGGTCGGTGTAGGTGGTGTCCGAAC
Organism: Hyphomicrobiales bacterium; assembly: GCA_038234195.1. GTDB lineage: Bacteria > Pseudomonadota > Alphaproteobacteria > Rhizobiales > Rhizobiaceae > Aurantimonas. The sequence continues at coordinate 2,941 of JBBSUS010000390.1, forward strand.
CTGTCGACACGCCGCGATCGTATCCGAGTTGGACGGCGCCGGAGATGGCGTCGGTGAAGGCATGGCCGAGACCAATCGTTCCGGTATAACCGTCGCGCCAGTTGTAAGGCGCGTAGCTGGAAGAGTTGATCCCCAGAGCCGAGTTGCGGATCGTGCTGACGACGTTCTCGTTGGTGCTCCAGTCGGTCCAGTTGAAGCTGGCGAGCAACAGATAGCCAGGCGCAATTCCGGTCTGGGCGTTGATCGTCAAAGATTGCGGGCTGGTCGAGTCGCTCAGGTACGACGTAACTGGCAAGACGGCTCCGACGGGCGGCAGGCCCGGAATGGCAAACCCGGGAATACCCGAGGAAAGCACCTTAACCGTGCCAGTGCCCGTCACGTCGTCATGCACGACTTCGGATTTGTACATGATCTGGGCGCGCAAGGCGAGTTCCGGCTTCTCGAAGGCCGCGCCGATGCGGTAACCCGGCTTGTATTTGCCGTCTGAGCTCACGTCGACCTGCGAACCGACGACAGCCGGCGATCCAAGTGCGACCGGACCGAGCGTAGTCCCGAAACTGGAACCCTCGAAGTGGAAATCTTCGGCGTAAACACCGCCGAGAAAGCTGACACGACCGA
>JBBSUS010000391.1:0-3556 GCA_038234195.1 Hyphomicrobiales bacterium
CAAGGGGGCCAACCAGCCGAACGTCTTCGTCGATCCGAAATCCTCGGAGAGCTTGACGCCGCATTTTTCTGCGGGCGGCCGCGACGACCTGATGCAGCGCCGGTTCCTGGAGGTACAACTGGAAGCGCTCGACCCGGCTTCGCCGGGCTTCGTGCCGGCGCTCAACCCGTTGTCGCCGACGACCGGGCTGAGGATGCTCGATACGGGCGCGGTCCATGTCTGGACATGGGATGCGCGGCCCTATCCGGCGTTTCCCGAGCGTTCCGACATCTGGAGCGATGGCGGCAACTGGCGGCTCGGGCACTGGATCACGGGACGGCTGGGCAGTGCTCCGGCCGACGCGCTGATCGCGGCGATCCTCGCTGACCATGGGATCTCCGGCTTCGACGTCGATGCGGTCGAGGCGGCGCTCGGCGGTTATGTGATCGGCGCACCCTCGACCGCGCGTTCGGCGATCGAGGATCTGATGCGGCTGACCGGGACCGTGGCCAGCATCTCGGCTGGGCGTATCGTCTTTCGGGCAGCGGCGCGGCTTCGCGCCGAGACCGAGATCGCCGCCTTCGTCGATGGGGATGGTCCCTATGTGGAGCTGAGACGCGGAGAGGCCGGCGAGCGGCCCGAGGCATTTTCGCTGAGCTACCTTGACCCGTCGCGGGCCTATCAGCCGGGCGAGGCCGAGGCGATCCGTTCCAGCGCGGTGTTCCCAAGGAGAGAGCAGGTCGGCCTGCCGGTGGTGCTCGACAGCGAAGCGGCGGGCGGCTTTGCGGCAGCGATGCTGCGCGAGGCCGGGTCGGTGAGCGAGACCGCCAGCTTCGGCGTGGCACCCGCGCGGATCGATCTTGAGGCGGGCGACGTCGTGACGATCGCCGAGCGGCCCGGCACGTTCCTGATCACCCGGATCGAGACAGGCGATGCACGGCGGATCGAGGCGCGTCGCTTGCCGGAAAAACGCCGATCGTCGTCGGCGCGCGGTTCGACGACGGGGCAGGTCGAGGCTGCGCCTGCCGCGCCCCGACCGGCGGTCGCGTCGCGACCCTTCGTCGCCTTGCTCGATCTGCCGCTGCCCGAGGGTGCCGACGGCATAGCCGGGGCGCGCTTTGCCGTTCGGGCGCGCCCCTTCGCCGGCTATGCCGTTTCCATGTCCCGTCGCGGCGAAGCGTTTCACTCGCTGGGTGTGGCGACGCGTCCGGCAACGACAGGCCAACTCGTTGCGGCTCTGGAGCCGGGGCCGGCTGGGCGCATCGACCGGGCGCGTGCGATCGTCGTCGACCTCGATGGCGGCGCGCTGTCGTCGATCACCCCGGCGGCATTGCTGGAAGGGGGAAATCTCGCGGCGATCGAATGCGGCGCGGGGCTTTGGGAGGTAATCCAGTTTGAGACGGCCGAGGAGATCGCGCCCGACAGATACCGGCTGACCGGATTGCTGCGCGCCCAGGGCGGCACGGAAGACGCGATGGCCGCCGGCGCGACTGTGGGGGCGAACTTCGTGTTGCTGGACGCGGCCTGCGAAGCGCTCGGCCTGACCAGCGCCGACGTCGGCCGCGAGGCGCAGTTCCGGGTTGCGCCGCTCGGCCGGGCGCTGGACGATCCGGCGACACTGGTTGTGACGACGACGCTCGGGGAGCGCTCTGTGCGGCCCCTTTCGCCGGTGAATCTGACGGCGGCGTTCATGGCGGACGGAACGGTGACGCTTGGTTGGGTCCGCCGCACGCGGATCGGCGGCGACGCGTGGGACGGGATCGACGTGCCGCTGGGCGAATCCAGCGAACTCTACCGCGTCGCCGTCTCGGACGGTGTCGGCGTGTCTTTGACCCAGGACCTGGAAACCCCGGTTCTGGTGCTCGACGCGGCGATGCAGACCCAGCGCTTCGGGCAACTTCCCGCAACGCTCATGGTCACCGTTTCGCAGGTGAGCCCGGTCTGGGGGCCGGGGACGGCACGGACGAAGCGGTTCGTTCGGCCTGGGGCCTGACGGCGGATCGGCGGCATTGTCCGTCTGTCGTGAACCGACTGTCGGACGGCTTTGCAGGGGCGAAGGCGCGAACGCAAAGATCAACGAAGAGAGCACAGCAAAGGAGAGACGAGGATGGACGACGTCAAGAAATGGTATCAGTCGCGCACGGTCTGGGGCGGCCTCGTCGCGCTGATCGCCGCGGTGTGCGGTCTTCTCGGCATTCAGATCGATGCGGCAACGCATGACCTGCTGATCGTGTCGCTGGCCAACGGCGCGGGGGCGATCGGTGCGGTGGTTGCGATCTTCGGACGACTGGTCGCGCAGAAAACCTTGCGTTAGGGTCGAACACAGTTGCGCAAGGGCCGGTCGCCGGCCCTTGCGCCATTCATACCTCGTTCAGCGGACGTGGGTTAGAACAATAGCCGTTGTCGGGTTCTCCGGCGCCATCCGTCGCGAACCAGGCCGGCAATGTTCAGACTTACCATTCTCATTTTTGCCGGCACAGTATTGCAAGGGTTTGCGCCATCGACTGCGGCCCTGGCTGGCGCTCCGGATGATGGCTGGAGCCGGCTTGACCATCATCCGATCGAATTGGCGCAGGCGGGCAAGGCGAAGGGCAAGGGCGGCGGCAATGGTCAGGGTGGCGGAGGGTCGCCGGACAAAGCCGGTGCCCAGGGCAAAGGCAACGGCCAGGGCGGCGGCACGAAGGCTGCCGATTGCTCGGGTGCAGGTGCCAAGGCCCAGTCGCAGACCGGCGGGCAGGTGCTTTCGGTGAACGGCGGTGGCAGTGGGTGCTCGGTGACGGTACTGGTGCCGGGCGAACAAGGCGGACGACCGCGCAAGCAGACCATCACGGTGCAGCCCTAGAGTTCGCTTGGGCTGGGTCATTCAGCCAAGCGCCAGGACATGCGGTTCGACGTCAATCGCCTTGACGCCGCGGCCGCTGGCACTGAAGCCGGCATGCCGCAGGACGTACCGACGAGGCTTGCCGCGGCTTCCGCCGACAAAGCGGAGGCCTTGAAGTGTGAAGGGACGAGACGGACGCCATGCGAATACTCGTCGTCGAAGACGATCAGGCACTGAACAAGCAGCTGGTCGATGCGCTGAGCGAAGCCGGTTACGTCGTCGACAAGGCGTTCGACGGCGAGGAGGGTCATTTTCTCGGCGATACCGAGCCCTACGACCTCGTGGTTCTCGATGTCGGCCTGCCACACATGGATGGGATCAGCGTCCTCGAGCGCTGGCGGCGCGACGCGCGGTCGATGCCGGTGCTGATCCTGACGGCCCGCGACCGCTGGAGCGACAAGGTCGCCGGCATCGACGCGGGCGCCGACGATTACGTGACGAAACCGTTCCATGTGGAAGAGGTCCTGGCGCGGGTGCGGGCGCTGATCCGGCGAGCGGCGGGACATGCCTCGTCCGAGATCAACTGCGGGCCGCTCAGGCTCGACACGCGTGCCGGGCGGGTGACCGTCGACGGCTCGCCCCTGAAGCTCACCTCCCACGAATACCGCCTGCTCGACTACCTGATGCATCATCAGGACCAGATCGTCTCGCGAACTGAACTCATCGAGCATCTGTATGACCAGGATTTCGATCGCG
>JBBSUS010000392.1:0-3540 GCA_038234195.1 Hyphomicrobiales bacterium
AGCAGCCATGAGCGCCCCCGTGATCGACATTGCGAGCGCGAGCGGCAGAAGCCCCACGAGAAGCACGCCCGCCAGCGCAAGCGTCAGAGTCGCCGAAGCGTCGATCCGGCGCATCAGGCTGTCTCGCCGCAACACCGCGCCGTCGACGAGATTGGCGATGCCGGTCGCCAGGACCTCGGCGCCCGGCAGCACGCGGTCGAAAGGCGAGTTGAAGGTGTCGCCCACGGCCGGCGCGGTCGCGCCCAGAACCACGACGCGCCCCCGCAGCGACTCTGCCATGCCGGCCTTGCCAGAGAGGAGATCGACGGCGGACAGGGTCGCGATCGTGCCGCGCGGTCCATAATAGCGAAGCGGCAGGTTCCAGCCGAGATCGACCGGGCGTTCACGACCGTTTAGCACGACAGCGTCGCGCCGGATCGCTGGATTGCCGCCTGCAAAGAGACCGCTCGCCTGCAGAACCAGCGTCGGCAGCAGGCCGCGCGAGGTCTGCAGGATCATCGGCAGATGCCGGGGCGTGCCACCGACGTCGATCGAGATGTTCACGGGTCCGACTGCCGCGGCATCTGCGAAGATCGCCAGCGGCCACAGTTCAGCGCTCGTGCGGGCGATCGCGGCTGTGCGGTCGGCGGCTGGATCGAAGCGTCCCGCGCCGGCGATGACGGTCGGAATTGTGCCGAGGGCCGCGGCGAGCAGGCGGTTGGAGTTTTCGTCATCAGCGTCGACGAACAGCATGTCGACGGCCAGCACCTTCGCGCCCGAGGCGGCAATGGCCCTGACGATTGCGGCGACCTTTTCCCGTGGGATCGGATAGCCGCCGGAGGCATCGACAAAGGCGTCGTCGATCGCGACGATTGCCACCGAGGACGGTGGCGGCAGGCCCTCGAAGAGAAGCAGCCGCATGTCGGCCGATGCGTTTTCCAGGCGATCGAGAACGCTTGGACGGCCGGCCAGATGCAGCCAGCACAGCTGTCCTGCCCAAAGCCCTGCGATCAACAGCGCAACGGTGATCTGCCACAGCGGAAGGCGCCGGAGGGCGCCAACAATCATCGCCCGAAGCGGGCCAAGAGCCGCGAAACCCGCTCGGTGGGCCAGCGCTTGACGACCAAGGGCCCGCCAGCGCGCACGTCGACCCCTTGCCCCGGGCCGAGCAAAACCTGGCTCGACCCAACACGGCGGGAAACGGCGACCTTTCCCCTCTGGACATAGACTGAAGTGGTGGTGGGCGTGACGTCGACCGCGTAGATTGTGCCTCTCACCGACGCAATGGCCTGAGGCGTCGATATCTGGAAGGGCCCACTGCCGGGCTCGAGCTTCATGAGCACCGCGTTGCCGTCCAGTTCGAGCCGCCGCGGTCTGCCGCTCTTCGATGTCGAGAACAGTTTCAGGTCAACCGCAGCTTCGGCTTCGATCGTCAGACCCGAACCACAGGTCACGATCTGACGTGGCGGATCGACCGCCTCCACCGAGCGGCAGCCCGTCATCTCCTGCGCTGCCGCCGTACCCGAGAGAAGCAGGAGACCTAAGAGGAGCCCCGCCAGGCGGGGCGATGGCTTGGTGGACATGACGACATTCCCTCGGTGCTTGATGATCGATGCGGCGTCCTCGAAGAAGCACGGCGCCCTCCCAAGGGTCGCACGCGACGTCGCGATTACCCAGCGAAAATTCATGCAGTTCATGTTAGCGATCAAGGTTCAAAGTGCAGAACTCGTGCCACTGCGCAATGCTCTATTTGAAGAACGCCGACCAAACAGCAGGTCTTGGGGCGTTGCTTGACGTTGCGAACGCTTGAGAGTTCAACGACGTGAGGGACGGCATGAGCGAGCACGATGCATTTGGACCCAGACTGAACCGAGAACGTCTGCTTTCCAAAAGCTCCGTCTTCGGCCGCTTGAGCGAGACCGCCCGAAAGGATCTGGCAGCCCACGGTTTCGAACGCGACTACGCCGCAGGCGAGACGATCTTCCTCGCGGGTTCGCCGGGCCACAGCATGATGGCGATCGCCCGCGGCAGCGTGCGGATCAGCATGCTGACCCCCACCGCGCGGGACGTCGTCCTCGCCGATCTCATTGCTGGCGACGTGTTCGGAGAGGTCGCGATGCTTGACGGCGGAGAACGCTCTGCCGATGCCATTGCACTGACCAATTGCAGCCTTTCGATCTTCGAACGCCGGACGGTGCTGGCCATTCTGGAACGCCATCCTGACGCCGCGTTGCATCTGGTGAAGCTGCTCTGCGCGCGGTTGCGGCGGTCCGACGAACGGATGTCAGAGATCGCCTTCATGGATCTGCCGTCACGGCTCGCGAGGGCATTGCTTCGCATGACCCAGAGCCGGGAGCCGCGACGGCTTGCGAAAACGTCGCTATCGCAGACCGAACTCGCAAATCTGATCGGCAGCTCACGCGAGAACGTCAACCGCTGCCTTCGCAACTGGCAGAAGCGCGGCCTGATTGAACTCGACAAGGGCTGGGTGATCATCCCCGATCGCGACGCACTCGAAGCGGTCGTGGCCTTCGGATGAACGCAGCGCGCACCCCGCGTCACGGAGAGTGGAGAAAGTCAGCGGCAAGCGCATCACGATAAAAGCGATCGGCGACGGCAGTCCTCCAATGTACGGGCGGCACAAGATGGTCTTGATCCTGGCGCCGAATCTCAAGACCAGGGAGTTGCGTTTCACCGGCTATCAGGGCGGGCGCTGCTCCCGGTAGCCGCCGAACCGTCACTCTGGAATGGGCGGGCCGCCCAGCCTGCGATTGGGTCATCGACCTTGCCTTGCTGGCGCCAAAGGGGCCGAAAGCGACCTGATCGGGCTCGTGACGCCAACTGGCACGCGTCCATCAGCGCATCGCGTGTGGATCAATGGCTTGCCGTTGAAAGCAAAGGGGACTTGCCGATTTCTCTTCATCCCAAGCCAGAACCCCGACCTCGATAAGGCCGGGGTTCTCGACCGTGTCAGCCGCGTGGCGATCAGCCACAAATCTTGATGCGCTTCCACTTGAATTTGCGGTGGCCGTAGGAGTCGTAGCCGATGAACACCTTCTGCCGTTCCCAGTGGCATTCCTGATAGCTGTTGCGATTGCCGTAGTGGTCGCCGGATCCGATGTCGTAGACGCCGGCCTTTGCACCGGTGATGGAGGTTGTGGCAGCGACGGCCAGGGTGGCGATGGCGAAGATGCTGTTGCGGATCATCTCGATTGTCCTCTCGGGTTGCGACGAACCCTGCGTCCGCCGATGACCCAAAGCTATCGACCTCCAACGCTCCTCTCAGTGACGTGCGTCACACCAGAAAACCTTTGCAGTTGGCCTGCTGAAGAGCGGGCCAATCACAGGTCGCAAGGGTTGGCCCCGCGCTTTCAACGAATGAGAAGACGATGACCGTCGGGATCGCGTAGCGCGCTGTCATCTGTGCTCGGCGTCGCGTCGTCCCGGTTGAAAAGAAGGGTGGTCGCAAGTGTGTGCCCATCTTGGACAGAGGCGGCCACGACCGGCGGCGACCGGTAGCAGAGGAGTTCCAGGTGTGGTGGCGCCCCACCCGGCGGCGTC
>JBBSUS010000393.1:0-3536 GCA_038234195.1 Hyphomicrobiales bacterium
ACAGGATCGTCGATCAGCAACGAGACATACGCTCCGGCCTTCTCGCCGGTGCGCTTCCAAGCGGCGCCAACCTCGGGGCCATCTGCACTGTCGCCTGCGTGAATCCGAAAATCCGGCGCGTTCTCGCCGTCACCAGCATTGGCCGGAACGAGGGTGAGTTCGACATCGATCGTGAGCGTACGGAGCCGGCCGCTGTATCCGTCGGGTGTGCGAGTGAATGTGCCGATGTGGGCCATGTGGATATCCTTTCGATTGCAGGGTTGCGTTGATCTCAGTGCGTCGTGGCGCGCCAAACAAAGCGGCCGTCTTCTCCTTCATCGGTCCAAAGAGGAACTGCCCGGCCGACGATCGAACTGGCGGGGAGCGGGCCGAAATACCGGCCGTCCAGACTGTCGGGGACGCCGGGGTTCATCAGAAAAACGTCTCCGATGGCGACGGTCCGACATCCTTGCCAGTCGGGGAGATCGCGTCCGCGCCGGTCGCGGGCTTGCGCATCGCCGACCTCGACACGGTCGAGGGTGATTTGGAGCCCATGCCGGCAGACGCTCTGTCCCGGCAGCGCCAAAACGTGTTTCATCAAGGGCACGCCGCGTGGCAGGTAGCCGCCATCGGCGAGGAAGCTCGCGACGGGCTCCGGCGGCATGACGGCGACAAGTTCGGTGTCGCGGAGCGCGCCTGGCGGCCGCACCGCATAGAGGCCGATCGGGGTGCTTGCGCTGGCGTTCCAGATGAGTCTCGGCAGAGGCTTGACGAACGCCGCGCCCACAGTCGCCATCGCTGAAAAATAGGTCGCCATAACCCATCCGAAGCGGGTCATGGCTGCGCCCTCCGGCGAAGCAGCCAGGCATCGTGCTGCGCGCGCGTATAGGGCCGTGGTTCGTACCCGACGGTCAGGCGGCTGTGGATATGGCGCCAATGGTCGGGAGCGGCGTCACCCGGTTCGACACCGATCGCTTCCACGGCATCGATGGCCTGCAGCACGCGCTCGACCTTCGGCCAGCCATTGACGTGCAACAGGATTTCGCCGCCGGGACGGACGAAGGGAAGCGTCTGATAGGATTCACGCGCGGCGACGGCGCGCACGATATCGATGCGCGAACTGACAGTTCCGAAGTCGTTAGAAGACCAACGCACGAACGCGAAGATGGCGCCGCTTCGAAAGCCGAGGGTGCGGCGGCGACGGTCGAGGATTTCCTCTTCGACGTGATTGCCGAAGCGGATCCAGTTCTCGATCCTCTTCTCGTACCAGATCAGTTCGACATGCGTGAGGCTGTCGGATGAGCGGCCGGCATGCGACTCTTGCCGATGCGCGACGGACGGCGCGTTGCCGGTCATGATGCGTCTCCAGAGTCTTTAGGAAATTCTCGCGTGAGCGGCTCGCGCAGCATGTCGGCGACGGTGACGCCGCGCCGGAAGGCGGCGACCTTGATGCGGCCACGCAAGCCGGGCGTGACGTCGATGTTGCGCCGAGCGGTGAAAGCGTCGGCCTTCGCCGGAGCACCGGCCGGTATGTCAGGCGCTTTGATCCAGCTCTCGGCGTCACCGGGACGGGAGGCGAAGCCGCGCTTCGATTGACGCTCGGTCATCGGCCGATCCTCGCGATCTCGGCGGCGAGTGCTGCGATCTCGCGCGCGGCCGGACTGTTCGCGTCGAGTTCGGCGACAAGCCGGCCTGTGCGCGCGCTGTCGGCAAAGGCGACGCGCTGTCCGATCGTGACCTTGAGGACCGGCGGCTGGTGATCGGCCAGCGATTCGGCGGTTTCCCGCGCAATGACTGTGCGTGCGGCGCATCGATTGAGGACAAAGCGCGCGGCGAGTTGCGGCCGGAAAATGCGCGCCTCGTCGATCAGCTTCAGCGTCTCGCCCGAAGCCCAGCCGTCGAACGGCGACGGCTGCGCGGGGATCAGGACGAGATCGGCGGCGAGCAGCGCCGAGCGCGTCAGCCCGGCGACACGCGGCGGCCCGTCGATGACGATGTGATCGGCGTCGCGTGCGAGTTCGGGCGCTTCCCGATGAAGCGTGTCGCGCGCCAGGCCGATGACGCCGAACAGCCTCGGCAGCCCTTCCTTTGCCCGCTGCTCGGACCAATCGAGAACGGAGCCCTGCGGGTCGGCATCGATGAGGGTGACGCGGCGGCCTTCGCGAGCCCATTGGCCCGCCAGATGAAGCGCGAGCGTGGTCTTCCCGACGTCGCCCTTCTGATTCAGGAGCGCGACGATCACGACGCGCCTCCTGGCTTGGTTACGAACGGGCGCGTCGAACCCACTTCTTGAAGCGGCGGTCGCTCTTCCCCTTGCCGATCGCGCCCCTTTTCCTTCCCGGCAGGTCGCGGTTCGGATTGAGTTTTCCCGCCGCCAACTACTGAAGAGTTAGATTCTTGGTTAGAGTCTAAGTTAAGCGTGCGATTTTGGCTTTTGCTTCCGTGACTTACACCCGGTTTCGGTTCCCGATAGCACGACGCCGTCCACAGGTTGTCCACAGGGTGTTGGCTCGAAGGCCAGCAGCACTCGGCCGCTGATTTCGACCTCGACGAACAGCGTGTATCCCGGCAGCGGCTGGCGGCGGATGATGTCCCGCAGCTCGAAAGCGAAGCGCTTGAACGGCGACAGGCTGCCGGACTTCAGATGGAGATGGCGGAAGTCGAATCGCCAACCATTCCGTTGGCGGCCGCCGTGCTTACGCACAATGCGGTAAAGCCAGCGCTCCATGCCGCCGGTCAGGTCGAAATACGAGCGGTCGATGGTCAGGACGAGCGCATCGTCAAGGACGGCGCGATAGAACCAGTCGGGGACGATCAGCTCGATACCACCGGGATGCCCGTGGCCATCGGCGAACTCCGTCCATTCGTTGATCCAGGAGAAGCGGTGCATCCGACGCTCGGCCGGCTGGCGCAGCGATGTCGCGACCGTGGTCGATTGCAGCCGGTCCAGCGCCGCTTTGAGGCGCTGATAGTCACGCAGCGATGTCCCGCGCCCGGTGAAATTGAGTATCTCGTAGGGCGTCGCCGCCATCAGGCGCGACGTGCGCAAGCCAGCGTCTCGCGCCTCGACGATCTGAGAAGCAGCCCAGATCAGAACATCGGCATCCCAGATCGTCGCCATGCCATGTTCGGGGACGGCCTCGACGCGGATAGCAACGTCGCCCGTACGGAAGTCGATCGGAGTCGAACGGTGAGATTTGGCGAGACTGAAAAATGGATAGGCCATGAGGTCCTGCGCGTCGCGGGGCGCGAGGTCGCCGGGGAGTGCGCGGAACAGTTCGAGCTGCTCGCGTTCCGATCCTGTGCGATGTCGCGTCGACATGATGGGAGCTGCCGAGGATCGTCAGCGGTCCGTCTGGCCGGCATAAGCCGGCGAGACGGCTGCGTGGCGTTTCGCGGGCAGTACTTGGCCGACGCCCGGGTCGGACGTTGAATCCTTGGCGCCAAGTTCGACCCAAGCCTGCAAATTTTCCAGCCTGTAGACGACGCGGCCGCCGAGCTTCGAATAGCGCGGCCCGGTCCCGTAGGTGCGGTGCTTTTCGAGCGTCCGCCCGGAG
>JBBSUS010000394.1:0-3528 GCA_038234195.1 Hyphomicrobiales bacterium
CGGCCTGCAGGACGGCCACCGCGGCGCGCAAGGTTTCCGGGTCGAACCAGCGCCCGAATGTGTCGGCAAAGAGCACGACCCCTGGATGCCCGGCGGCTTTCGCTGTGGCCCGATCGCGAACGTCTCCCTCGAGATCGCGGAACCAGTCGCGGCGGAAACGGGGCAGAGAACGCCTTGCCGAAAAGCCCAGTGTGCGTTCGGAAAAGCGCGCCAGCGCATGGACCCGGTCCCGCAGGCCGAGGATCCCGCCGAAATGTGCGGCGACGGGCGCCAGGCGCGGCAAGGCGGCGATCAGCCGGTCTTTCACCGAAAAGCCGTTTCGCTTGCCGCGCTGATAGAGCACCTCCGACTTCATCCTCGCCATGTCGACGCCCGTCGGGCATTCGCGACGGCAGGCCTTGCAGGAGACGCAAAGCTTCAGCGTTTCGGCCATCTCGTCGGAGTGGAGCGCGTCTGGGCCGAGCTGGCCGGTGATCGCGAGGCGCAGCGTGTTGGCGCGGCCGCGCGTGACGTCTTTTTCGTTGCGGGTGACCCGGTAGCTCGGACACATCACGGCACCGGCCGATTTGCGACAGGCGCCGTTGTTGTTGCACATCTCGACGGCGCCCTGGAAACCGCCCGACGCGCCGGTCCATGACGACCAGTCGAAGGCCGTTTCGAAATCGTCTGCCGCGTAGCCCGGCGGATAGCGCATCAGGCTGCGGTCATCCATTTTCGGGGGGCGGACGATCTTGCCGGGATTGAGGATTTCGGCCGGATCGAAGGCGGTCTTCACCTCCTGAAACGCCGCGACGATGCGCGGACCGAACATCTGTTCGTGAAATTCCGAACGCACGATCCCGTCGCCATGCTCGCCCGAATGCGACCCCTTGTATTCGCGCACCATGGCGAAGGCCTCCTCGGCGATCGCGCGCATGGTCGACACATCCTTTTCCAGCTTCACGTTCAGGACGGGCCGCACATGCAGGCAGCCTTCCGATGCGTGGGCGTACCAGGTGCCACGGGTGCCGTGCTTCTCGAAGATCGCCGTCAGCCGGTCGGTATAGTCGGCGAGGTGCTCGAGCGGGACGGCGCAGTCCTCGACGAAGGACACCGGTTTTCCGGCCTCCTTCATCGACATCATGATGTTGAGCCCCGAGGCACGCAGCTCTGCGATGGCACTCTGGAGCCGCGGCTCGGCGACGGTGACGACGCCGCCCTCATGGGCACCGCCGCGGCCGAAGCCGTAGCCGAGATCGCTCATGACGTCTTCGAGCCTGGCGATGTTTTCGGCGTTCTCGTCGGGCTCGTCGGCAAATTCCGTCAAGAGCAGGGCCGCCGGCTTGCCTTCTACGAAAGCGTCCAGCGTCGGCACGAACATTGCGATGTCTCGGGCCAGCGCGATCATCGTCTCGTCGACGAGTTCGACGGAGGTGGGCTTGAGCGCGACGATGTGCCGGGCGGCTTCCATTGCCGCGCGGAAAGTCGGAAAATGGCAGACGCCGAGGAGCTTCTGCGCCTTCGGCAGCGGTGACAGCTTGATCTCGATTGCCGTCGAGATGCCGAGCGTGCCCTCCGAGCCGACGAGGAGATGGGCGAGATTGATCGGCGCGCCGGGCGTTCGGTCGGCCTGAACGAGCGCATCGAGATTGTATCCTCCCACTCGGCGTTGGACCGTCGGAAAGCGTGCCTCGATTTCGCCGGCTTCCCGTCGGCCGAGCGCCAGCATGGCGGCGATGAGATCGCGCGGCGGTTCGCTCGAAGCATCCTGGCCGAGCTCGCCGAAGCGGCCCCGTGTCCCATCGGCGAGGATGGCATCGATGGCGACGACATTGTCGCGCATGGTGCCGTAGCGCAGCGAGCGCGAACCGCAGGAATTGTTGCCTGCCATCCCGCCGATCGTTGCCCGCGAGGCGGTCGAGACGTCGACGGGAAACCACAACCCGTGCGGCTTGAGCAGGCGGTTGAGATCGTCGAGGACGATGCCCGGCTCGACCAGCGCACGGCGGCCTTCGACGTCGAGTTCAAGCAGCTTGTTCAGATGCTTCGAGGTGTCGACGATCAGGCCCGAATTGACGGTCTGGCCGCATTGCGAGGTGCCGCCGCCGCGCATGGTCAGAGCCACGCCCTCGTCGCGGGCGGCGCTCAGGGCCGCGACGACGTCGTCTGGGACCTTCGCCACCACCACGCCGGCCGGCATCATCTGGTAGATCGAGGCATCGGTCGCGTAGCGGCCGCGGGAAAAGCGGTCGAACAGCACCTCGCCGACGACGTCCTTCTGCAACCGACGCATGAGCCCTGGGCGGATCGTTTCCGACAATGTCCCGTCCTCCAGACGCTTATTTTTCGAACGGTGCTTGACTGAATAATGAATTCATAATCCACTTGGACCGCAAAATCGGCACGTCGGCAAGAGCGTGCGGCAATAAGACAGGCGGTCCGATCAAAGCGATCGGCCACCAGGGGAGACGCCAAGTGACTTATCGTGCAGGCCGCCACTTCCTGCAGATCCCGGGACCGACCAACGTGCCGGACCGGGTGCTGCGCGCCATGGACATGCCGACGATCGACCATCGCGGCCCCGACTTCCAGGCGTTGGGCAAGCGGGTTCTGTCCGGCATCCGCACGATCTTCCAGACGACCAATCCGGTGGTGATCTTCCCTGCCTCGGGGACGGGAGCCTGGGAGGCAGCGCTCGTCAACACCTTGTCGCCAGGCGACCTCTGCCTGATGTACGAGACCGGCCACTTCGCCTCGCTGTGGAAGAAGCTTGCCGAGCGCCTCGGCCTTCGCACCGAGTTCATTGCGGGCGACTGGCGCCATGGCGCCGATGCCGCGGCGATCGGCGAACGGCTGAAGGCCGACACGGCCCATGAGATCAAGGCGGTCTGCGTCGTCCACAACGAGACATCGACCGGCTGCGTCTCGCCGATCAAGGCGGTGCGCGAGGCGCTCGACGCGGCCGGGCATCCGGCGCTGCTTCTCGTCGACACGATCTCCTCGCTCGGCTCGCTCGACTACCGCCACGACGAATGGGGCGTCGACGTCACCGTCGGTGGCTCGCAGAAGGGACTGATGCTGCCGCCGGGCCTGTCGTTCAACGCCGTCTCCGACAAGGCGCTGGCCGCGCAAGCTTCGGCGAAACTGCCGCGCTCCTACTGGGCCTGGGACGAGATGCTCAGCGCCAACGAAAACGGCTTCTTCACCTATACGCCGGCGACCAATCTTCTCTACGGTCTCGATACGGCAATCGAGATGCTGCACGCGGAAGGGCTGCAAAACGTCTTCGCCCGCCATCAGCGCCATGGCGCGGCGACCCGTGCGGCGGTGGATGCCTGGGGGCTTGAAAACCTCTGCGCCGAGCCGGCCCATTATTCCGGCGCGCTGACGGCGGTGATGATGCCCGACGGCAAGGGCGCCGACGCGCTGCGCAAGGTCATCCTGCAGCGCTTCGACATGTCGCTCGGGGCCGGACTTTCGAAGGTCGCCGACAGTATCTTCCGCATCGGCCATCTCGGCGATTTCAACGATCTTTCCCTCATCGGCACG
>JBBSUS010000395.1:0-3519 GCA_038234195.1 Hyphomicrobiales bacterium
AAACGTCTAACCCAATTGCCGCAGAACCGTGCTCGAATTGCGACTTCCGATGGCGCGGACGCAAGGACGGGCGCGACCGATTGGCCGCGCCCGTCCTTTCGGTCTCCGATCGAACCGATCGGCAGGAACGCCTGCCTCAGTAGGCGCGCCGCGGAGTCCCCACGAGACCACCGATCCCGCCGACGATGAGACCGAGAAGCATCGCGACGAAGGCGGCGAAGGACGCGGTCGAGACCGTCTGCGCGGCGTCGTCCGCCGCCTTCCGGGCCTTCTGCATGGCAGCATCGTATTTCTGCTGGAACTGCTGCAGGCGCTGCTCGGCCTCCTGCTGCGGGATTCCTGCCTGCTGGGCTATGACCTGCGTCGCCGCATTGCGCTCGTCCGGCGTGGCGTTTTCGCCAAGACCGGCGACTATCGTCGAGATCGCGGCGGAAAGGTCCTGCTTGCCAGTAGCCTGCTTGGCCTGATCGGCGGCCTGCTGGGCCTGGTCCTGCACCTCGCCCGCAGTCTGCTGTGCCTGGTTCGCGCCCTTCTGCAGAAGCTGCTGCGCCTCGCTCTTCAAGGGCTCGGGCAGGACGTCCACCGATTGCGGCGTCAGTGACGAGGCTGCACTGGCAAGGCTTTGAATCGAGCCACCGAGCGCACCGACGGCGCCGCCGACGACGGCGGACGCGCCACTGGTGAGGAGGTAGAGAACGACGAGGGTCGATGTCGCCCAGGTGACGATGCCGTGAAGCGCGCCGTCCGTCCGGGTTGGGCTGCCAGCCAGACGCCCTGCGGTGTAGGCGCCGAAAAACAGGCCGATGAGGACGACAGCGATGGTCCAGAGGCCGCTCGCCGAAGCGAAGGCGCTGGCAGAAGGCGTGCCGCCGGACGTCGTTGCGTCCACCGTCGAGAGACCGATGCCGAGGCCGAGAAGGCCCAGCATGAACTGCAACGCCAAAGCCAGGAGTGTGCCGGCGATCACCGCCCCCCAGGACATGCGCCTGATCCCATCGATTGGCGTGAAAGCGCGATCGCGCCGAATGTCACTCATGTCCTGGTCTTTCCAAATCAGCGTGCGACCGAAGTCTAGGAGGTTGGCTCTCGGTGGGCGGTCGCACAAGGAACAATCTTACGCAGTGTCGCGTGTGCGACAGAACAGTCGCGTCGCCAAACCGTTCCGCAAGGCCATCGAATTCATGGATAGCCGGATGTGACGACACAATCTTCGCAGCCAGCCGGCCTCCTTCGCGGTCTCCCGTTCGGTGGCTGCCCTGCCGAAAACGTTGCCGCCGCTCGCACCGGACGCCGTATTGGCATCTTCAGGCGGCCCACTCTAAGATCGGGTCGAACGAAGACGGATTGCCCCGGTCGCCTGCTGCATGAGCCTAACCCAACGCCTCGTCGATCGCCTGGCGGCGTCCGATCCCAATCTCGCCCGCCTGCGCATGGGCCTTCGCACGACGTTGACGCTCGTCGCCGTCGCCGCGTCTCTTGCGGCGGTTCATCAGGTCTACCCCTTACCGGTCGCAGCCTACGGCGTCGGCATGATCACCGCGATTCAGGGGGCGCTGGCGATTCGCGATGTCGGCGCCAAGGCACGGGCGGTGACCCGCCTTTATTGCGCCCTGGCAGGCTTCGCCGCGATCGTCGTCACGGCGCTCTTGTCCGGTGCGCCGCACGTCATCGACGCACTGTTCCTGGTGATCATCTTCATCGCGGTCTATCTGCGCAAGTTCGGCGCCCGCTGGAACGCCGTCGGCATGTACAGCTTCATGTGCACCTTCATCGCCGCCTATCTGCATCCGGCGCTCGGCGATCTGGACGGCGTGGCGGTGGCGCTCGTCCTGTCGGCGGTGGTCGCCCATACGATCCGCAACACGATTCTGCCGGAGCGGCGCGAGCGAGACTTCCACGTGGCGGTCGCGGCGATCGGGACGCGGCTCATGGCGCTCAGGTTCGGGCTTTCGGACATAGAGCGACGTGGTAGCGTCGACCCGGATACCGCCAGTGCCGTCGTCGAGCTCGAAGGCCGGGTCAAGGATGCCATCCTGATCGCCGAGGGCAACATGCCGATCAAGGCTCCGGATGCGGCAAGCGACGCGGAGCGCCGCGACATGGTGGTGGCGCTGTTCGACCTGCAGCTTGCCGCCGAAAGCGCGATCTTCGTCAGCTTCGAGGACAATGCGCAGCCTGTGAAGGGCGTCCGGAATGGCCCCGCGAGCGACCTCGACAAAGCGGCCAAGGCCGGTCGCCGAATCGAACGGACATGGGCCGCGGTCAAGCGGACGGAAGCCGCGCTGTCGGACAAGGTGTTCCAAGGCGAAATGGCGCCCCCCCTGCTTCCCGCGGCCACGAGTTCGAACGGGCTGTTCGCCGATCCGGCGCTCAAGCTGGCGATCCAGGTGACCCTGGCGGCGGCAATCGCCATGATCGGCGGTCTGTGGCTGTCGGAAACGCGCTGGTTCTGGGCGATCCTCACCGCCTTTCTGGTGTTCACCAACACCCAGTCGCGCGGCGATACGGCGATACGGGCACTGGCCCGCGCCTTCGGGACGCTGTTCGGCATCGTCGTCGGCATCGGTCTCGCCACGGTGCTGGCCGGCCATTACGTAATCGCCGGAGGCCTCATCGTCGCCTTCGTGTTCATCGGCTTTTATTATCTGCAGCTGTCCTACGCGGTGCTGACCTTCTTCGTCACGCTCGTCGTCTCGTTGCTCCATGGCCTGCTCGGCGAGTTCACGCCGGCGCTGCTCGTCCTGCGTCTGGAAGAGACGCTGATCGGGTCGGCAGCCGGCATCTTCATCAGCTTCGTGGTGTTCCCGCGCTCGACGAGCGCCGTCGCCGGTGCGGCGGTGGAGGCCTATTTCGCGGCCTTCGACGAGCTTCTCGTCGGCGCGCTCGACAATCTGAAGACCGGGGCCCATGGCGGCTTGATCATCAAGGCGAGATCGATCGACAAGCGCCTCGACGAGTTGAGCCTCGCCGCACGACCTCTGGGCTCCAACTGGCAGTTGGTGCGCCGGCCCGGCCAGGTGCGGCGGACGCTGATCAGGTTTCGTGGCGCCGCGCATTGGGCGCATATCCTCGCCCAGACGATGCGCAATCGGCCCGACGATGCAGCCCATGACGCCGAGATCACCGGCAGCCTCGAGCGATTGCGAAACACGGTGTCCGTCTCGCGGCGGAACGGCGAGCGCTTCTTCGCCCGGGAAGGCGCGTTTCTGGCGCGGGCGCCGAACGACGCCATGCATCTGCCCGATTACATCGAGGATCGGGAGGACCCACGCTTTGCGATCGCCATCCTCACCCACATCTTCGACCGCACAGGCGGGGAAGATCGCCAGCTTCGGGCGAAGCCATCGCCGACGCCGTGACGGCGTATCACCCCGCGGTAGCGTCAGCGCTGCCGCACGATATTGCCGTCAGAGCGTCGCGATGCCCGCGGCGGAACGCGTCACATTGAGCGGCCCGGTGAGGATCGACAGGAACTTCTGGAAGTCGACGAAGGGATGGCGCGACAGGTAGATCACGTCG
>JBBSUS010000396.1:0-3516 GCA_038234195.1 Hyphomicrobiales bacterium
CAACATGCCGATCGACGTGATCATCTCGCCCGAAGTGGAGGTCGGCGAGATGGTGCTGCGGCGGATTGCCCTCCCTGGCGCCATGGATGCTGTGCGGTTTGCCGACGACAAGATCGCCATGGTCGCCATCGAATGCCGCGACGACTGCCCGATCGTCGACACCCCGCTCGACCAGCTGACGGACCTGTTCCCTGACCTTCGCGCCACGGTCGTCGGCATCTGGCGGGGCGACCGGCTGTTCGTTCCGACTTCGGTCGATCAGATGGTGGCAGGCGACGTGGCCTACGTCGTTGCCGATACGAGCCATGTGCGCCGCACGCTGGGCCTTTTCGGACACGAAGAGCCGGAAGCGAGCCGCATTGTCGTTGTTGGCGGCGGCAATATCGGCCTCTTCGTCGCCAGTCAGATGGAAAAGCGCAATCTCGGCGCGAAGATCCGGGTGATCGAGACCGATCATGACCGCGCCGTGACGATCGCCGACGGTCTGAAGCGCACGATCGTGCTGCATGGCAGTGGCCTCGATCAGGCCATTCTTGCAGAAGCCGATATCAGCGAGAGCGATTTGCTCGTTGCGCTGACGAACGACGACAAGGTCAATATTCTGGCAAGCGTGATGGCCAAGCGCATGGGCTGTGCCGGCAATCTCGCCCTGCTCAACAACCCGGACTATCAGACCTTTACGCGCACGCTGGGGATCGATGCCTTCATCAATCCGCGCTCGGTGACGATCTCGAAGGTGCTGCAGCACGTGCGGCGGGGTCGCATCCGCGCGGTGCACTCGATCCAGAACGGCGCTGCCGAGGTGATCGAGGCCGAAGCGCTCGAGACCTCGCCGCTTGTCGGCAAGGCGCTGCGCGAACTCGATCTGCCCGAGGATTTGAGAATCGGCGCGATCTACCGCAATGGTGAATTCGTGCGCCCGGATGGGCAGACCAAGATCAAGGCCAAGGACCGCGTCGTCATTTTTGCCGCGGCACGTGCCGTACGCCATGTCGAGCAGCTGTTCCGTGTCAGCCTCGAGTTCTTCTGACGATGACGATTGCGTGAAGACAGTGGCGGGATGTCGCGTCGACCGCAGGTGGGATGCAACCATCCGGGGGCGCGAAGTCGCCGTAGAATCGAATTCGCTGCCGAGGTAAGACGGATCAGAAAATTCAAGGACGACGTTCGGACACAATGAAAAGCATTTCCCGATTTGTGCCGCCCGACTCGTTCTCGCAGATGGTCCGGAAAATTCATCGACAATTTCAAGACACGCCAGAACGTGCGAACGCGGCAATGGGTTTGCGTTCGCGCCAAAAACAAAAGGACACGTTACGATGCCCGAACGCAGTCAAAATCTTCAGGACCTGTTTCTCAATACGGTCCGCAAACAGAAAATCTCCCTTACGATCTTCCTGGTGAACGGCGTGAAACTCACCGGCGTGGTGACGTCCTTCGACAATTTCTGCGTTCTGCTCCGCCGCGACGGTCATTCGCAACTTGTCTACAAGCACGCAATTTCGACCATCATGCCTTCGCAGCCGGTCAACATGTATGACGGCAGCGACGACGAAAAGGCGGACTGATTGACAGAGCATCGAGTGCCGGGCCCCAGAGGTCCGATCGAGCACAACGCTGAGGCGACCCGCGCTGCCGTCTTCGTGCCGTTGTTCAAACAGTACACCTCTCCTGATGAGGCTTCGAAGCTTGCAGCCACGGTGCGACGCAGTCCGGAATCGCGGCTAGCCGAGGCGTTGGGCCTCGCTGGGGCGATCGGTCTCGACATCCGCGCGAACGGGATCGTCAGCGGACAGCGGCCCCGTCCGGCGACGCTGATCGGTGCCGGCAAGGTTGAGGAATTGAAGGGCGTGGTGGCGGCCGAGGAGATCGGACTCGTCGTCTTCGATCATCCGCTGACCCCTGTGCAGCAGCGCAATCTGGAAAAGGAACTGGGTGCCAAGGTTCTGGACCGCACGGGGCTGATCCTTGAAATTTTCGGACAGCGTGCCCGCACCAAGGAGGGCCGCCTGCAGGTGGAACTCGCCCATCTGAACTATCAGAAGGGCCGGTTGGTTCGCAGTTGGACCCATCTGGAGCGCCAGCGTGGCGGCGCCGGATTTCTCGGTGGGCCCGGCGAGACCCAGATCGAATCCGACCGCCGGCAATTGCAGGACCGGATTAAACGGTTGGAGAAGGATCTCGAACAGGTCCGTAAGACGCGCCAGTTACATCGCGCCCAGCGAAAGAAGGCGCCGCATCCTGTGATTGCCCTTGTCGGCTACACCAACGCCGGAAAATCGACGCTGTTCAACACGCTGACCGGCGCCGACGCTTTCGCAAAGGACCTGTTGTTCGCGACCCTCGATCCGACGTTGCGCCGCTCGACCTTGCCGCATGGGACCGAAGTGCTGTTCTCCGATACCGTCGGCTTCGTCTCCGACCTTCCAACTCATCTCGTCGCAGCGTTCCGCGCGACACTGGAGGAGGTGATGGAGGCGGAAATCGTGTTGCATGTTCGTGACATGGCGGACCCCGATACGCTCGTTCAGTCGCAGGACGTCAAGAAGATCCTCGCCGATCTCGACATCGACACTGACGACGCCGATCACGTCGTGGAGGTCTGGAACAAGATCGATCTTCTCGATGAGGCAGCGCGCCAGCATCTGGAGGGCACCAAGACGAGCCTTGGCGATGACGTCACCGCGCATCTCGTCTCGGCTGTGACAGGAGAAGGGACCGCTGGCTTGCTCGCCGACATGGAGCATCGAATCGCTGGTCGCCTCAGCGCGGTCAGGCTCGACCTTGATCCCGATACGATGAGCATTTTGCCGTGGCTTTATGACAACGCCACGGTCACCGATCGCGAGGATGGCGAGGATGGCCATGTCGCGCTGACGGTCGAGATCACCACCCAGGCCCGCGCAGAGTTGCGTCGGCTTAGTGAAAGCCTTCCGGGCCTGTCGATCGAGCCAGTGTCCTGACCGACGTGTCGTCGCACTCAGTTCTGATTTAAAGACAAACTGTTGGAACGCTTCGATGAACCAAACTCTGAGGTGCGGTCGACCACTGAGGCGCACGTGCAATTCTAGTACAACAATGTCCACACCAACGGCAGGATAATCGCCGTCGCCAAGGCATTCAGGCCCATGGCGAGGCCCGAGAACGCGCCGGCGACCTCGCTTTCCTGTAGCGCCCTTGCCGTGCCGATGCCGTGCGAGGCTGTTCCAAGGGCGAACCCTCGGGCTGCATCATCGTCGATGCGCATCAGATTTAGGAGAATCGGCCCCAGCGCGGCGCCGAGAATCCCCGTGACGATGACAAAGACAGCCGTCAGCGAGGGAAGGCCGCCTAGTTTTTCTGCGATGCCCATGGCGACCGGTGCGGTCACCGATTTCGGCGCGAGCGAGACGATGCTCGCCTTGTCGGCATGCAGAAGAACGCCGAGGCCGATCGCCGTCACCATCGCCGTCAGTGAGCCGCCTAGAGCGTTTTCCGGCCGAGTAGAATCTGAGCGGGTTTCATGATTCAAGCTGC
>JBBSUS010000397.1:0-3514 GCA_038234195.1 Hyphomicrobiales bacterium
CACCACCGTCAACGCGATCACGATCACCATCAACACCACGCTTTGCGCCGCCGAGCCGCCCAGATCCAGCGCCTTGAAACCGTCGAAATAGACCTTGTAGACGAGGATGGTGTTGTCCTTGCCGGGCCCGCCTTGCGTGGCTGCGTCGACGATGGCGAAGGTGTCGAAGAAGGCATAGACGATGTTCACAACCAGCAGGAAGAACGAGGTCGGCGCAAGCAGCGGGAAAATGATCGTCCAGAAGCGCCGCATCGGCCGCGCGCCATCGATCGCCGCCGCCTCCAGCACCGATTTCGGAATCGACTGCAAGCCGGCCATGAAGAAGATGAAGTTGTAGGAGACCTGCTTCCAGGCCGCCGCCAAAATCACCAGCAGCATCGCCTGGTCGCCGTTCAGCATGTAGTCCCAGGCCACGCCCATGCCGTTCAAGGCGCGGCCGAACAGTCCGATCTGCGGATGGAACATGAACAGCCACAGCACCGCGGCGATCGCCGGCGCCACCGCATAGGGCCAGATCAACAGTGTGCGGTAGAGCGCCTTGCCGCGCACGACCTTTTCCGCCGCCGTGGCCAGGAACAGCGCCAACGCCATCGCCAGCACCGCCGTCGAGACCGAGAAGATCACCGTCACCTTGATCGCGTTGACATAGGCAGGGTCGGTCAGAACGGCCTGGAAATTGGCCAGCCCGACGAATTTCGACTTCAGGCCGAACGGGTCCTCCTTCAGCGTCGACTGGTACAGCGCCTGGCTCGCCGGCCAGTAGAAGAACACCAGCGTGATCGCCACCTGCGGCAAAAGCAGCAGATATGGCAGGAACTTGTTGGGAAAGACGGCGCGGGATGCGGCCATGTGTGTCCTGGGTTTGGCGATGGCAGGTTCGGGACGATCGACCGTCGATCGACGGCACGAAGACTTCCCCTTATTCGCCGTCGTCCTCGGACATGCGCCGAGGAAATACAGACGCTCGCAATTTGAACATTGGCGCGGGGCCTTCGATCGCAAAAGGCGCGCAACCCGTCAAACACAGCAGATCCTCGGGACGAGCCCGAGGATGACGCGGTTGACACGCCTGGAACCGGACCGAGCGACGCTCCACCGCCTGTGCAGGTTTGTCTCGCTCGTGCGACGGCAAACCAAAAGTCGGCGAGGTCAGACCCCGCCGACAAGTTTATCCTTATTCGGCGTCCTTGATGGCCGCGTTGCCCAGTTCGACCGCCTTGTCGAGGGCCTGCTGCGCCGTCTGCTTGCCGGCCAGCATCGACTCGAACTGCTCGTTCTCGATGTCGCGGACCTGCGGCAGGTTCGGCAATCGGACGCCTTTGGAGTTGGCGGTGGGATCCTTGCCGATCATCTGCAGGATCGGCGTCTCGCGGCCCGGGTTCTTCTCGTAGAAGCCGGATTTCTTGGTCGCTTCGTAGGCGGCCTTGGTCACCGGCAGATAACCCGAAACCTGGTGGAGCTTTGATTGAACGTCGGTCTGCGACAGGAAGTTGAAGAACTCACCGATGCCCTTGTACTCCTCGTCGGACTTGCCGCCGAAGACCCAGAGCGAGGCGCCGCCCGGGATGGTATTCTGCGGCGCACCCTTGGCGTCCTCGTCATAGGGGAGCTGGCCGATGCCGTAATTGATGCCGGACTTGACGATATCGCCGAGACCGCCCGAGGATTCGGTGAGGATACCGCATTCACCCGACAGGAACAGCTGCTTGGCCTCCGAGGTGCGGCCGCCGTAGCGGAACACGCCGTCCTTGGCGAGGTCGGCGATTGCCTGGAAGTGCTTGACGTAGATCGGGGCGTTGATCTTCAGCACCGGCGTAGCGCCCGGCTCCAGGCCGTTTTCCTGCGTCGCATAGGGCACGTCGTTCCATGCGGCGAAGTTTTCGAGGTGGATCCACGTCAGCCAGGTCGAGGTGTAGCCGCATTTGGAGGCGCCCGAGGTGTTGATCTTGCGCGCCGCGTCGAACACTTCCTTCCAGGTCTTGGGCGGATTATCCACGTCCAGCCCAGCCTTCTTGAAGATGTCCTTGTTGTAATAGAGGATCGGCGAGGACGAATTGTACGGGAACGACAGCATGGTGCCGTCGGGCTTGGAATAATAGGCGACGATCCCCGACAGATATTGCGACTTGTCGAATTTCTTTCCCGTCGCCTCGATGACCTCGGCCACCGGCTTGATGGCGCCCTCGGCGCCCATCATCACGCCGGTGCCGACATCGAAGACCTGAATGATCGCCGGCGGCTGCTTGGCACGGAAGGCGGCGATGCCGGCGTTCAGCGTCTCGGGGTATTTGCCCTTGTAGACCGGCACGATCTTGTAGTCGGACTGGCTCTCGTTGAATTGTTTGGCGAGATTGTCGACGACTTCGTTGTTGGCGCCATCCATGGCGTGCCACCACTGCAGCTCGGTGACGGCGGACGCGGGAGCCGCGCCCATCGCGGCGCTGGCCACGAGCGCGCCAAGTGCTACGGCGGCGTTCAAGAATGTGCGTTTCATCTGCGGTTTCCTCACCTGTTGAGCGACTCTCGGACCCTGTTGCCGAGCCTGTCCAAGCCGCATCAGGTAAGACTGCTTCAAAACGCCTCCATGACACAATGACGAAGCTTCGATGACGGCTAATTTTTGCACCGTTTCGCGCATATTCGCGCCACATAGTGCAAAAAGTGCGTTCTTCTGAAGTCTGCGAACAATCAAGACAAGAGCCAGTCCTACCAGGACGTGTAACGACCGGCGGGACAGCGCATCACTCGCCCCGCGGATAACGTTGACGCTCCTCAAGGACATTCAAATCCATGTGGTTGCGCATGTAGCGCTCCGAGGCTTTCTGCAGCGGCTGGTGGTCCCAGGGATAATAGGCGCCGTTGCGCAGCGCCTCGTAGGTGACGAGCCGTCGCTGCTGGCTTTCCCGCACGGCCGAATCGAACGCGGCAAGGTCCCAGCGCTCGGCAGCCATCGCCGCCAGGCGATCGAACGCCGCCTGCGCCGCCGCATCGAGCGGCGCTCCGATCGCAAGCAGATTGGTCGTCTCGCAGGGATCGGCGGCAAGATCGTAAAGCTCCGGCGGATCGATCGGACAGAGGTTCAGCTTGAAAGCCCCTTCGCGCAGCGAAACCATCGGCGCCTGCGAGCCCTCCGCCGCATATTCCACCGGAACAGGTGCCGCCCGCTGTCCTGCGGTCGCCGTTGCCAGCAGATCGTAGCCTTCGGCAAACGGCGCAACGCTCGATGGATCGACACCGGCCAGCGCCGACAGGGTCGGCAGAACGTCGAGCGTCGACACTGGCGCCTCGACCAACTGCCCGGGCCTGCCCGGCATGGCCATCATCAGCGGCACGCGCGACGAACCTTCGCGAAAGCTCATCTTGAACCAAAGACCGTGCTCGCCGAGCATGTCACCGTGGTCTGAGACGAAGAGCACCACGGTGTTCTGCGCCATCCGCCCGCTTTGCAGGATCGTCAGAAGCTCGCCGATCTTCTCGTCGATATAGGAGAGGTTGGCGAAATAGGCGCGACGCG
>JBBSUS010000398.1:0-3506 GCA_038234195.1 Hyphomicrobiales bacterium
CGCCATGGCCGTCAGCCTTCCATCGATCCGGCCGGTCGCGCCCGGCATCCTGCCGGCTGTCCTGTCATTTTTGAGCAGGGCCCGCAACGGTCCAAGCGGAAGATCAGGGAAAGAACTCCACCGATGGAAAGAGCGGTCGGCAAGACGATCAGAACCGGTACCAGACCGCCGCGATCACGCCACGTTTCTGCAGTGCGTTGCGGCCAAAAATTGTCGCGAAGCCGCCCGTTTGCACCGACCCTTGGTCAGTCAGATCATAGACCACCGAGCCCTCCCCTGCAACTTGTGATAGTCGTAGGGATCGACATCCTGAGGGCCACGGACGGAGATCGTCGAGAAATCCGGGACCAGCAATTGCACATGCCTGAAGGGCCGGATGCCAACGTCGCATCGCCCAGCAGTTCATCCGGAGCGCGTCCGCCCAGACGATATCGATAGCCGACTTCCAAGTCGACGAAGGCGGGCCAGTCACTGAGTTCGAAACCGTAGCCCGCCAACATCGTGCTTTCGATCGTCGGCGTTTCCCAATCCATCGTTCGCTGGCCCAGCGCATCGGTTTCGTCGTCGGCGAACGCGGAGACTTGCGTCGAAACGACGAAGCCGTGGCCCTGCCATAGCCGCAGCCGGCCAGCGACGGAGAGTTCGAAGACCGCCGGGCTGGGAAAGGCAGTGCCATCGCGATCGCTGCCGAAAGCGCAGGCGCTGACCAGAGTAATGATGTCGGTGCGCCCGTATTCGCCGAAAACCGACCCCGTGACCGTCTCGAAATCGACCGATCCGGAGGGGTCGCGGGCGTCGTTGAAGCCTCGTCAGGCCCTCGTTTCGAGCCCGTCACGATTGCCGGATGCTTGCCGGCACTCAGCGTCCACGCGCCGGCGTCGGCCTCTTCGATCGCTATTGCGTTGACGATCTCGGCAGCCGCAAGCGCGGCCAGAGCCATACCCTCGAAGGAGGCCAGATGAAACGGCAACGAACGCGGCATCGCGCGGCCGAACCTTGCTTCGCGCCCGCGACTGTAGACCGGCAGGCCCCGCAAAGCGCCGATCGTGCATTGCCCCTCCTGAACCCACGCCAAGAACGAGCATATGCAATCTGCGGTAAAAAAATGGCCGAACATATTCGCGGCCGCGCCCGTCTCAGGTTGGCGCGGCTCGAGCGGACCACTTCCACGATATTCTCGAACGTCGGAGTTTTACCAAGCCGTCAGATATCCATCTGGCGGTGACCTCGCGAGGATTGTGCGTTGATTTTTTGCGCATATTGGTCAAATTACAGCTTGACACTTTCATTTTTTGCGAGTGCGAGTTGCCGGTGACACGCTGGCGAGTGCCGGCGTGTTGAGCACGACTTTCCGGCAAGTTGCGCGTAATTCAAGTTACAAATGCAACTATCTGATGGACAGAAAGAGATGTTTAGGTGAGCGTAACAGACTGACGCGATACGGCGTGGACCGACGATCAGCGCACGGCGTATGTAGGAGTAACGTGGGTGTTCCCGGGGTTTTGGACGGCCATTTGGTGCAGGTCAGAACCCATATTCTCGCCCCGAACGGATCAGTCGGCGATCCTGGAGGACGCCAGCCCGACTGGCTGTTTCCAATTCCAGAGCAGCATTTCGTCGAGGCGGGTCTGCGCCATGTCGGCGATGCGGGCGACGACATCGGCGAGCCAAGTTTGCGTGTCGATGTGGTCGAGCTTTGCCGTCGCGATCAGCCTCAACTTGAAGGCGCATCGGTCAGCGCCGCGGTCGGGACCAGCGAAGATTGAATATCTGCTGCTGAGTGCCACCGCCCAGACATTCTGCCCAGGTCGGCGATCCCCTCCGTCGGCAAGCGGCTGACGAGCCTCGATTGGACGCCGATTTGCTACCGCAATGCGAATCTCGCTTTTGAAGAACCATTTTCCACGCGGGCCTCTACGCCATGGCAAAAGCGAGATGCGCGTCGCGCTGGTAGACGGCCGAGCCCGCAAATCAAGGCCCGTCGCCAGCAAAACCCTCGCGCCACCCGGTACCGGCATCACGAGCGGCGATCTGCGACATCGAAAACACGGGCCAGCGCTTCGGCATCGATCCCCGCGTCGATGCGGATCATCCTACCGGCGGAAAGCTCGACCTTGATCCGCGAGGTCGCGACTTGACGCTCTGCACCCGATGCACAAGCCGAAACGGGCATAATGGTCGGCTACACGGCCGATCCTTGCCTGGCACGACCCAGTCAGAAATCCTACCACCAGCCAAGGAGCTGAGACGGTGACATTCAATGTCACCGAGCAGTCAAGACAAACTGTCGGGGCCCAAATTCGCTCTCGGCAATGATTCGGAGCTTCTCATGGTCCGTCCAGCGGCGACGGGGCCCCCTCTCGATGACCGAGAAACTGCGTGACTGTCAGTATGACTACGATACTGACAGTCTCTTGGCGCGATACCAGCCCCGCAATGCGGCCTGCGCCACTGAATTTGCGCCGTCGGCCCCGGTCTGGTGGCGCACGCTCGCTCGCTTTACGTTTGCCCTGATCTCAGCGATTGCCTCAGGCGCGAGCTTCGCGGCGTTCTTCGAATTCGTCACGCGGCGCTTCACGACGCTCCAGATTCTCGGCATGAGCCAGTTCGGACTCTGCTTCTTCGAAGGACAGACGCGCGGCATTGATCTGGACTTTGAGATCCTTGACGGAATTCGTCAGATTGTCGCGACGGATGCGCGCGGCCTTGGCGAAGGTCGGATAGGCGAAATGGTTGCTGTCGGTGATTCCCGACCGCTTCTCTTCGTTCGAAATCTGCGTGTCGAGTTCGGCTGCCATTCGGGCAAACTCCTCCATCATCAGCTCCAGCTGCTCGACCTGCCGGCGCTTTTCGATGACCTTGAACCGCGTCAGTCGCACCAAATTATCCCGCTTCATACTCGATACTCCAGCTGGCGGCTCCACGAAGGGAGCATCTTTACAAATGCGGTGGACGGGCTTCGGGCAAGCCTCGTGAGCTATCCCATTTTAACCGTCTGTTTACGCGCAATGTTAATCATAGGGACGAGGATTTAAGGCCGGGTAAACCGGAACTGACAGGTTTTCCGGATGTGTTCCAAACCGGAGCGGATCGTCAGGGCCGATATGCCATCGGCCTTCTATCGCAACCGCAAGCTACTGCGGACAGCGGTCCATGAGGGACCGGATAGCAATTTGTTAACCACTTCGTGCCATTTTTTGGACGAACTTTAGACCACCGAGAGCCTGCCGAACGCCCGATTTCGGCAACGCCGGCTGAGAGGAAATCCTGATGCGCGTTCTTTTGATCGAAGACGACAGCGCGGTCGCACAGAGCATCGAGCTCATGCTGAAGTCGGAGAGCTTCAACGTGTATACGACTGACCTCGGGGAAGAGGGCGTCGATCTCGGCAAGCTTTACGACTACGACCTGATTCTGCTCGATCTCAATCTGCCCGACATGTCGGGTTACGAGGTTCTGCGCACGCTGCGCCTCTCGAAGGTGAAAACCCCGATCCTGATCCTCTC
>JBBSUS010000399.1:0-3502 GCA_038234195.1 Hyphomicrobiales bacterium
CGGCGCGGCCGCGAGCCGCGATGGGTTCGGTTCGGGCCGAGGTTATTTGGAAAGCCAGTCAGCCGCTGCGATAGCGGAAGGTGCACTCGCCGAGGGCCACGAGTTCGCCATCGCCGTCGAACACTTCGGCGCTGGCGAAGAAGATGCGCCGGCCGCCGCCGCGCAAGATGCCGACCGCACGCAGGGGCCCGACCGATGGCGTGGCGAGATAGTTGGTCGTCAGCGACAGCGTGGCGCCGCGCTTTTCGGTCTCGTCACCGGTCCAGCAGCCCGCGAAGCCGCACGCCGCATCGACGATCGAGGCAATCGCGCCGCCGTGAACGCCGCCATTGCGGTTGATCAGATGGGCCCCCAGCGGCATCTCGACGACGGCGCGCCCCTTCGACCATTCGACGATCTCGAAACCGACCGTGTCCTTGAACGGCAATTCGATATCGAGAGCCGCCGACTTCTGCGAGGTCCCGCTTGCGCGATCGTCCATCCGTCCATCATCCATTTCGATTGCCACCGCGTTCCGAAAATATTGCTCGGGCGCTGGCGCCGCCTTGCATTCTTCCGCGTCGAACCGCCGCGCCCGGCCGTCCATCGCGTTGACAGAGGCTAGGGCGGTTTCTATTTCTAGGCAAATAATAGAACCCAATTCCATGATGCGAAACAGAGGGCGCAAAAAGGGAGGCGCGGCGATGGACAATGCAAAGCCCGCCCGGCAACCCTTCACTTGGGAAAAATCCTATCCAGCCGGCGTTCGGTGGGACACACCGATCGCCACCTATCCGCTGACCGAACTGCTCGACCGCGCGGCGGACAGCTACGGCTCGCGCACCTATCTCGATTATCAGGGCGCGACGATCAGTTATGGCGCGCTGAGGGCGGAGGCCGACCGTTTCGCGGCCGCGCTGATCGCCGTCGGGATCGGGCGCGACGACACCGTGGCGCTTTACCTTCCGAACTCGCCCGTGCATCCGATCGGGTTCTTCGGCACGCTGCGCACCGGCGCCCGGATCGCCCATCTCAGCCCGCTCGATGCCCCCCGCGAACTTGCCCACAAGCTCGAAGACAGCGGCGCGAGAACGGTGCTGGCGCTTGCCGGCGGCAGGATGGCAGACGGCGCGTTGAAACTGCTGGAGGCCGGCCATCTGGACCGGGTGATCCTCGCCCGCGATTTCGGCACGGCCCCGGATGCTCAGACGGTCGTGGTCCCGGAGCGACAGGGCGTCGTCGACTTCGACGACTTCATCGCGACTGCGTCGGTGCCGGATGAATGGCCGCGCATCGACAAGACCGACATCGCGCTCCTGCAATTCACCGGCGGGACCACCGGCCGGGCCAAGGCGGCGCTGCTGACCCATGCCAATCTCTCGGCCGCGACGGAAATGTACCAGCATTGGTACGAAGGCCAGGGGCGGACCGGCCCGGACGGCGAAACGGTCGTTGGTGTCCTGCCCTTCTTCCACATCTACGCGCTGACCACCGTGATGCTGCGGCAGTTGCGCACCGGCGGCACCATCCTCCTGCACCAGCGCTTCGATGCAACGGATGTTCTCGACGACATCTCCGTGAAACGAGCGACCTCCTTTCCCGGCGTGCCGACCATGTGGATCGCGCTCGCCCAGCATCCGGAGATCGCCAGCCGCGACCTTTCCTCCCTGAAGATGGCGGCATCCGGCGGGGCGCCGCTGCCGGTGGAGATTTCCGCCAGGCTGACCAGGCTGACCGGGCTGAAGCTCAAGGGCGGCTGGGGCATGACCGAAACCTCGCCGGCCGGCACCAATCTGCCCTTCGAGGGCCCAGACAAGCCGGGCTCGATCGGCCTGCCGATGCCGGGCGTCGAGCTCGACATCGTCGACATCGAGGACGGCAGCCGGGTTCTGCCGCAGGGCGAAACCGGCGAACTGCGGGTGCGCGGCCTCAACGTCACTAGCGGCTACTTCGAACGGCCCGAAGAAACCGCAAAGGCGATGATCGGCGACCGGCTCCTGACCGGCGACATCGGCTTCATGGACGAGGACGGCTACTTCTTCATCGTCGACCGCAAGAAGGACATGATCATCTCCGGCGGCTTCAACGTCTATCCGCAGATGATCGAGCAGGCGATCTACGAACACGAGGACGTCGCCGAATGCCTTGTCGTCGGCGTCCCGGACGGCTATCGCGGCGAGGCGGCGAAGGCCTTTTTGACCTTGAAGCCGGGCGCCGAGGCCTTCGACATCGAGACCTTGCGCGCATTCCTCGCCGACCGGCTCGGCCGACACGAGCTGCCGGCGTTTCTCGAAATCCGCGATGCGCTCCCACGCACCTCGGTCGGCAAACTCTCCAAGGCGAGCTTGCGCGAAGAAGCCCGCGCGAGCGTCGCCGCCGCCGCCGCCGCCGGGCCCGAACGAACGGCCCGCACCGCCTGATCGTGATTCGGGCACGCCCCGGCGTTCGCCCCATGCCCTGAAAGGACCCACGCCATGGATCTTCGCTTTACCGACGACGAACTCGCCTTTCGCGACGAGGTGCGGACCTTCATCCGCGAGAACGTGCCCCAGGACGTCACCGAAGCGATGAAGCAGGGCCGCGAGGTCACCAAGGACATGCTGGTGCGCTGGACCCGCATCCTCAACGGCAAGGGCTGGTCGACGCCGCATTGGCCCGAAGAATACGGCGGCACGGGCTGGGACCCCGTCAGGCAGTATATTTTCCAGGACGAGATCCAGCAGGCGCCTGCGCCGCAGATGCTGGCCTTCGGCCATTCCATGGTCGGCCCGGTGATCGCGCAGTTCGGCAACGACGCGCAGAAGGCCCGTTATCTGCCACGCATCGCCAATATCGACGACTGGTGGTGCCAGGGCTTTTCCGAGCCGGGCGCGGGCTCCGATCTCGCCAGCCTCAAGACCAGGGCGGTCAAGGAAGGCGACCACTACATCGTCAACGGCCAGAAGACCTGGACGACGCTTGGCCAGCACGCCGACTGGATCTTCTGCCTGGTGCGCACCGATCCCGACGCGCCGAAGCGACAGATGGGCATCTCGTTCCTCCTGATCGACATGGCGACGCCAGGCGTCGACGTCCGGCCGATCCAGACCCTGGACGGCGGCCGCGAGGTCAACGAGGTGTTCTTCACCGATGTGAAGGTGCCGGTGGAAAATCTCGTCGGCGAGGAGAACAAGGGCTGGGACTACGCCAAGTTCCTGCTCGGCAACGAGCGCGTCGGCATCGCCCGCATCGGCGCCTCGAAGGAGCGCATCCGCCGCCTCAAGGAGATCGCCCGGCTGGAAAAGGCCGGCGAGACCCCCGTCTGGGAGAACCGCCGCTTCCGCGAGAAGGTCACCGCCGTCGAGATCGAACTGAAGGCACTGGAAATGACGCAATTGCGCGTCGTCTGTGCAGATGCCAAGCGCGGCGACAAGGGCAAGCCTGACCCGGCCTCGTCCATCCTGAAGATCAAGGGCTCGGAGTTGCAGCAGGCGACGACCGAGCTGTTGATGGAGGCGAGCGGGCCCTATGCCCTGCCCTACGA
>JBBSUS010000400.1:0-3498 GCA_038234195.1 Hyphomicrobiales bacterium
CCGACGACCTCGACGAACTGATAGCGCGCCGTGAGAAGCCGAAGGTCGATTAGGCCTTCCCGAACGCTGCTTTCGCAGACGCACGACGCGCATTTCGATCCACGATGGTCTGCCACTGTTGATCCACGATGGTCTGCCACTGTTGAGCCGCTTTGCGCACGAAAGCCTGAGGTCTTTGATCGTAATAGCGTCCGAGCGAGTCCACGCCGGTGAAGCCATATTCGATGCGGCGAGCGTAGGCGACCGTGAAACCCGCATAGATGGTCTGGCCCAATTCGAAACCTGCGACCGCCGCAGTGATCTCGCCGCCGGCCGTCGCGCCCTCAGGCTGGATCGTCGGCTGTGCCGTCAAGCTCACCGTCAGGCTATCGCGAAGCGTCCCATCCTTCACCGGAGCGTTGATCTGGGCTTCAGTGAAAACCTCCAGCGCACTCGCGACAACGACCTTCTTCAGGTCTTCCTCTGCGTTCTTGCACCAATCGGCAACGCTCGCGTGAAAGTCCGACATGCCTACCGTCCCGCGCTGATTTCGTAGTGCGTCGTGATCCCGGCCGGTGAGAACGGTTTGACATCGTACACCTCGAATGCCTCGCCGCCGATGATGACCTGATCAGCCGTCGTCGGCGTGATCTTGAGCCCCTTGGCAGAGACCAATACCTTGCGGGCATCATCGCGGATCAACGTCGATTGCCGCTCGAATGCCGAATACTCCATCACGACAAGTGAGCATGGCGTCACGACCGGAATCGCCTGGTAGTCGAGATTGTAGCGCTCCTCGTCTGGCACGACGCCGGGCTGCTGGATGGCGCCACTCTGCCCAAAGTTGCCTATCAGGCGCGCCGCGGTGTTTTGGGCGCGCCTGTAGTCGAATTTCGGCATGTCAGCCGGCCTTGACGGGCACGCCGTCCGCGCCGATCTCGCCGGACTCATAGGCCACCTTGATCTTCTTGGCTTCTGCCTGGTCGCGAGTGGACTTGCCGATCTTGGTCTCGCCGTCCATCACGGACAGCCAGCCTGTCGAACCCTCGACAATGGCCGCCGATCGCGCAGGGGCATCCGTGGCGGGCTTTTCGGAGTCGGCCGCATCTCCGTTTGCAGAACCATCGCCTTCCTTGTGAGCTGCCGCGTCCGCTTCGTAATCCGCCTTGGCAGTTTCCACGTCGCCGGACGGCTCTTTCTCGCCCGGCCATGCCTTTCCCGACGGCCATGGCCCGACATCGCCCATGCGGACCATTGACGGCCAGTCGCGACCGTCATTGCCCTCCGAAACGAGCGGATCGCCGGGGGCAACCCGCTGATCGCCAACCCGGATGTGCTTCAGTGCTTCATATCGAGCCATGGTGGGCCTCCTTAACCGACGGCCGTGGCGAAGAAGACGCCGAGGTCCGGAGCGACCACGTTCATCGACCAAGCGTCGAGGATCTGCAGCCAATCCGACGATGCACGATCATCACGACCGCGCCGGATGACGCCGCCCTGATCGTTCGCCGCGCCGGCGTGGAGGCCACGCCATGCGAACATGCCGATGGCCGTTGGGCTGTCGAGCGTCGGATTGCGGTCGATGTAGCCGAGCCACATGCCGTCGGATGGAACGATGAACTGGAAATCGTTCGTCGCGCCTTCGGCCGCTGCATTGTAGACCGCCATCGGAGAGACGACCTTGCCGTCGGGGCCGAGGTCGAACAGAGAGGCGAGGATGTCTTCCTCGGCAATGCCGATCCGGGTGTATTTGATCCGGTCGGAGATATCCGCGTTCAAGCGGAGCGTCCGGCGAACCTTGTCACCGAGAACGAGCGTGTTCGGCTTGAACCCGGTCGCCTGCGCCATCATCGAGATGTACTCGTCGATGATGGCGATCGGGTTGGAGCCCGCCTGATCGAAGCGCAGGAACTGCGGCCCCGTCGGCCCGATCGCCACACCCACAACGTTGAAAGTCCAGACACCGGCCTTGAAGAAGGACTGCGCCCAGACGCGATCACGCTTGATCTTCGACTTGTTGGTCAAAAGACGGGTGCCGTTCATGTCCAGACTGATCTGGCTGACGGCATTGGCGCGCTGGCGATCGTCGATGAAATGTTCGAGGGCATATTCCTCGGCGTTGTAGTTGCCAGCGCCGACCTTGTAGCCTGCCTGGACGGGACGTCCGCCAAGCGGACGGAGCGCCATCTCGTCTCGCAGGAAGTACCCGCGATCGAAGGTGACGTACTTGCCCGACTGCATCTGCACCGGAATCAGCGACGATGCATTGCCAGCGAGATACTGGACGGAATCGTTGATGAACTGGAGGGAATAGTTCGTCAGGAACTGATCGACGTAGAGATCGCCCTGAATATTGGCCGCGTTGGTCGGCATGGGTTTATCCTTTCAGGATTTCAGGGCGATTAAGCCGCGACTGCGCCAGAGACGCGGGTGATTTCGAGGATCGCGCCCGCTGCGCCGCCCTTACGAGCGATGCCGAACACAATGCTGCCCGCTGCGGCGGTGACGGCCGCCCCTGCGTTGTTCGTGGTGACCCGCGCGCCGGTCGCCACAGTGGCGCCGGCGATGACCTTCACGATGCCGTCGAGATCGACGGTTGCACCACGGTCCTGGGCGGCGCCTTCGGAGATCGCGCCATAGACCTGCTCGCCTGCGGTATCGCAGACAACAAGCGTGCCGGTGGACGTGATCTTCGCGAAGCGGAAGAGCGAGTTGGTGAGATCGGCCCCGGCCGGGAGAGCATCCCGCAGGCCAGCCTTGGAAACGGACATGGGATGTCCTCCTTGAGGTTAGGCCGCAGCCTGGTTGAAAAGTTCGGGGGCTTCGTTCGCGGCGATTTCCATCGCCCGCGACTTCGAGACGCTGTCCCGCTTCATGATCTCGGCGACCTTGTCGTCGGCCTTCTTGATCGTGTCGGGCTCGCCGGCCTTCTTGACGCCGTTAAGCGTGAACGCCTTGGCGAGTGCGGAATTGGCCGACTTCATCATGGCGGTGAAGGTCGCCTTCTCTTCGTCGCCCATGGCCTCGACGGCCTTGAGCACGTTGGCCTTGGCAACCGGCTCACCGGGCAGATTGCCGAGTTCGTCTTCGGCGCGCTTGGTGAGGGTCACCATCTGGGAGGCGTCGCGATCGGCCTTTGCCGACTTGCGAAGATCTTCCAGTTCGGCTTTGGCCGCCTTGGCGATTGCGAACGACCGCGGGTCGGCGGACTTGGAGATGATCTCCCCGCCGTATTCGACCGTCTCGTCAGACGACTTCTTGACCATCATCCTGGCGCGTTCGGCAGCTTCGGCCGCGAGGAAGGACTTCTTCTGCTCGGCGTTCAGGGTCGCCATGAACTTCAGTTCGTCCGGCGTCAGCTTTTCGGCCTTGGCGACGGCGCCTTCGGCTGCTTCCGCGCGCTTCGTGACCTCGGCAAGCGCGGTCTTCATTTCGTCGAGGCTCTTCGTCAGCGTCTCGACAGTGGGCTTATCGGTCATGGGATTGTCTCCTTTGGCGACCGGGGTGGAGCCGGTCGAG
>JBBSUS010000401.1:0-3494 GCA_038234195.1 Hyphomicrobiales bacterium
CACGGTTGTCCTCCATTCGATGCTGGGGCCCGGTGTCACAATCGTGAGCCCGTATTTTCATCCTATTGGGGGGCAAACGCCTTTCCAACGCCGCTGCATTCGCGCCGGTGATCCCAGCCCCGCGATTACTCTATGTCTGGGCGATGGACATCACTTACATCCCCATGGCTCGCAGCTTCGTCTATCTCGCCGCCGTCGTCGACTGGTTCAGTCGCCGCGTCCTGTCCTGGCGCCTTTCCATCACGCTGCATGCGGATTTTTGCATCGAGGCCGTGAAGGAGGCGCTAAATCGTTTCGGCAAACCGGAAATCTTCAACTCGGACCAGGGTTCGCAGTTCACCAGCATTGACTTCACCGAGGTCCTGCTCGCCAACGGTATCAAGATCAGCATGGACGGCAAAGGCGCGTGGCGCGACAATGTCTTCGTCGAGCGGCTCTGGAAATCCATCAAATACGAGGCGGTCTATCTTCGGGCCTATGAGACCGTCAGTCATGCTCGGGCATCGATCGGCCGATATCTCGGCTTCTACAACGCTGTTTCATTGCGCCCATCTGTCTATGTTATTGAAGAGAATAGGTTTTGCTGAGCATTGACCGTTCCCGCCGGGTGTTTGGGGTTCTTTCGGGCGCGGGATAGGAGTTCTTGAGCGCCTGACTGGCCAAGCGCCGAGCGGTTGAAGATCCACGGTCCCTGCGGCAAGGGGTGATTCCCTTCCACTTCGCCAGCCTCGGCGGCAAGCCGAAGCGTCTTGGCGGAAACGCCGAGGAGCGCCGCGGCCTTGTTCAGAGTGAGCCAGGGCTCGATGTCATCCGGGCTTGGTCGGAACACAGGAATCTTGTGATGAGAGCGCAAGGCCGTGACGCGCTCGCGCGTCCATCGGTTGCCGTGGCCGGTAACGAGGCCGTTCCGGTTCAGGATGCCGGCGATCAGGTCGTCGTTGGCGAGTAGAACGAAGAGGCGGACGGCCGCGATGGTGTCCGCCGAGGTGCAGTTGCGCTGCCCCCGACGGCGCTTCAGCAGGCGAAGTTCGGTGTGAACGCCGCCGGACCAGTGAACCGTCAGGACGATCTCGGCGGGATCCTCGTCGATATCCGCGATCACCTCCTCGATGACGGTTCGCACGATACGCTTCTTGAGGCGGGCGTCCGTCGAGGGCGCAGTCCAGACCGACTTCAGATCGGCCGCAAGCATGGCGAGGTCCGTCGTAGTTCCGGGTAGCGCTACCGGGACAGACCGCTCGTGATCGGCAAGACGGCTTTCGACATCTGCAACCCGGACAAGGGCCCGGTTCCATCGCAGTTCCAGTTCTCCCGCCACCAGCCGGTTCTCCGGGTCGGCGATATCATACTGGCGGAAGGCGCGATCGGCTGCGTAGCGAGCCGCCTCGATCTCCCTCGTCAAGGCGTCACGCACCTGATCTCGACGATGGGCGGCTTGCGCTTCGGCCTCTTTCGCCGCGGCGATCGCTCCAGGCTCGACCACCCGCAAGAGAGCGTCCTCGATGGCATCGTCGACGCGCAATCCGCCGAAGGCGATACAACGGGGCTCGCCGTTATCAAGCAGACCGCGCCAGCAGGAATAGCGTGGAATATCGTGCTTGACCCCAGTGTAGCGAAGCGTGAGCTTACGGCCGCAACGCCGGCATCGAAGCAGACCGGCGAGCAAGGCGTCGCCATGCTTGGGTGCTCCATGATGCCGGCCTGTCGGCGTGTTGTCGCTTACCATCTTGCGGATCGCTTCGGCTCGTTCCCAACTGACATAGCCCTCATGTACACCCGGGATCAGCGCCAGCCACTCCGAGCGCGCCTTGCGTCGGATTCTGGACCGGATTCTACCCGCATCGTCGTATCCGGACGCGACCCTGCTCTTACCATAGGCGTAGGCCCCGCCGTAGGCCGGGTTCTCGATCATCCGGTGGATTGTCGCATAATTGGGTCGGCGCCAGACGATCTCACTGTTGTCGCGCTTGGCCGGCAAATCGACACCATGCTCGAGGAACCACATCAGGGCCTGGCGGGCACTGCCGAGTTCGGCAACCTTGTCAAAGACGAGGCAAATGGCCTCCTGAACGCGACGGTCAGGATCCTTCTCGAGCCGATCGCCGGCCTTCACATAGCCGACCGGGGCGCTGACGACGAGTTCGCCACGCCCTGCCTTCTCGTATCTGGCCGACAGGGAGCGTTGGCGCAGAAGATCGAGCTCGTATTCGTTGAGGCTGCCCTTCAGGCCGAGGAGCAGGCGATCGTTGCCCTGTCTCGGAGCGTAGACCGTCTCGCCGTCAATCAGGACAGTATCGACGACGCGGCACATCTCGATCAACTGCTGCCAGTCGCGGCTGTTGCGGGCAAACCGCGAGACTTCTCGCGCCGCCACCGCGCCGACCTTGCCCAGACAAACCTCGGCAACCATGCGCTCGAAGCCGGCGCGCGTTACGGAACCAGACGCCGAACGACCGAGATCGTCGTCGATCGTTTCGATGTCGGACCAGCCGAGCGCTGCCAGACGGTCGCGCATAGCATATTGAAGGGTGCTGCTCTCGCGATTGTGGAGGACCTGATAGGCAGAGGATTGCCGCACATAGAGAATTGCCTTGCGGTCCAGATGGTGTGGCCGGATCTTCTCACTGATCATGACGCTCGCCCTCCGGTTCGCTGGCGCGAGCGGCACTTTGAAGGATCACACGGGCCATCAACGCCGTCACCTTCTGGCGGGTCTCGGTGGAAAGCGACTGCCAGGACGGGATCTCCACCGTCGTGGCCTTCACGGGACTGGAGAACAGATCGAACTGGTAATCGGTCTTGCGCAGACGCGGCATGGTCATCTCCCCGATTCGTGTCGTCGGGGTGTGATGCTGCGCTCGATCCTAAAAATTGCGATGGGATTCTGGCGGCCGGGGTCTGAGACCACAACAGGTCCGCCAAGGCGCGAAGTGCGGCAATATCAACGCGGGGAGCCGAACCCACCTGCCACGTCACATTTGCTACCGGCTCGAACATCCAGCTCGGAATTTGCTGCCACCGGTCGCTCGCCGATCCCGACAAACTGCATCGGCAAAACACCGTGCCGCCCCTCGCGACACGCTCATGAATGACGACCGCGCTTCCCGCCCAAGGGTGCCAGGGATAGAGAAGCTCGCGAACTTCCGTCCCGTGGGTGTTGCGACGTCGTGTTGTACAACACCGCACGCCCGCACTCGTCGCTGGGCTACCGCCCGCCGGCACCGCTGGTCGTGCAATGGCCGGTTGCGCCATCCGGACCGGCTTCACCGGCCACGCCAGCCTTGGCGCCAAGGCCAACTATGCACTAAGATTTGCCGTGGACCACTCGATGGGGGCCGACCAGTCGAGCCTGTTCTGTGCCTCAAGGTCGGTGTGGAAATGAAAGGTTCGGCCGTTGGTGAGGATCGCGAATTTTGCATCGGTGACAGAGAAATAGCGGTAAAGCTGGGCGAGGTGCTGTTTTTCCAGCGTCATCGATATTGGCTTGCATTCCA
>JBBSUS010000402.1:0-3481 GCA_038234195.1 Hyphomicrobiales bacterium
ATGATCTACTGGCATGTCGAGAAACAGTCGGTCTGCATTTATTCGCAGCTCAAGCGGTGTTCCTCGTCGGAGGTCGCCTCGATGATCGAGGGTGTGCTGCGCCACTGCACCGACATGGAAATCCAGCGCCAGTACGTCGACAGCCATGGTCAAAGCGCCGTTGGCTTCGCTTTCTGCCGGCTCCTGGGATTCGAACTCGCCCCGCGCCTGAAGGCGATCGCCCGCCAAAAACTGGCCTTGCCCACCGCCGGCATGCGTTCTGAGCTGCCCAATCTCTCGCCGATCCTGTCCGGCGCCATCGACTGGGATGAGATCGAGCGGCAATATGACGAGATGGTCAAATACACCGCGGCCATGCAAAGCCGGACGGCCGATCCCGAAGCGATCCTTCGGCGCTTCGCCCGGGCCGAGGTGATGCACCCGACCTACAAGGCGCTCGCCGAACTCGGCCGCGCGATCAAGACGATCTTTTTGTGCCGGTACCTGCGTTCGGAAGCCTTCCGGCGCGAGATCCACGAAGGGCTGAACGTCGTCGAGAACTGGAACAGCGCCAACTCCTTCGTGTTCTTCGGCCAGGATGGCGAGATCGCCACCAACCGGCTTGAAGACCAGGAAATCTCGGTGCTGGCGCTCCATCTGCTCCAGACGTCGCTGGTCTATGTGAACACGCGGATGATGCAGTCCGTGCTGACCGAGCCTACTTGGGCCGGAAGGATGAGCCAGGCGGATTATCGCGGGCTGAACCCGCTGATCTACGGGCACACCAATCCCTATGGTCGCTACGATCTCGACATGAACGATCGCATCGACTTCGAACGTCGGGCCGCTTGAACCAGAAGTTTCTACCGGCGACCTGCTGCCAGCAGTTTTGTGCCGTCGGCGCGCAGCCGGCCTGTCGGATCGACAAAGCGGTAAAGCGTTTGCCGCGACACACCGAGTTCGTCGCAGAGGTCCGACACCTTCGTTTCCGGCTGCGCCATCGCCGCCTGGGCCAGCCGCAGCTTTGCCGGGGTCATCTTGTATGGCCGTCCGCCATTGCGGCCCCGAGCTCGCGCAGACGCCAGGCCGGCCTTGGTGCGCTCGACGATCAGGTCGCGCTCGAACTCGGCGAGTCCGGCGAAGATCGCGAACACCAGGCGGCCGTTCGTTGTTGTCGTGTCGATCGAGGCCCCTTGTCCGGTCAGGACCTTGAAGCCGACGCCCCGCGCCGTCAGATCCGACACCGTAGTGACGAGATGGCGAAGGTTGCGACCGAGCCGATCCAGCTTCCAGACAACGAGTGTGTCGTCGGGGCGCAAGGCTTTCTAACAGGCTTCCAGTCCTGGCCGATCGTCACGACGGCCGGACGCGCTGTCCTCGTAGATCTGATCGGCTGCCACCCCCGATGCGATGAGGGCGTCGCGCTGAAGATCGTGGACCTGGCTTCCATCCGCCTTGGAGACGCGGACATATCCGATGAGAATTGTCACATAGACGCTCGTTTATGGAGCAAACCGAACGGCGGGCTCAAACCTAGCCGGGTTTGTCACTAAACACGTCATTCTGTCTATGTATGGCAAAGGTCCCACCTTATGAATTATGAGACAGCCCGCCGATCAGCTCGATCCTTCAAGCGAACGCGTTCACCTATCGTTCCTGAAGTTGGCCGAATTCGCAGCTTCGGGCCGATTGGGCCTCATCGGTATTCTCTCCGAGGTTTACGATTTGCGGGATGAAGCGGTTTGCGGCGACAATTGCAAGGTGACAACGTCGTCGTGGACGTGACGTGCATCGCTTAAGGTTCAGAGCGACGATTGCAACGACTACTTCCGAGACGCATTCGTGATGGAGGATCGCTAAACTGACGCAGCTGAAGGTTCAATCACAATAGCCGCTACGACGACGGATGAGATCGCATCGCCGAACTCGGTCAGCGATGGCGTTGACCAATCCCTGAAATGCCAGTCAGCATTGAAACCGGCCTTCCAGAAATTGGCGGCGAGTGCTCATGCGGCCGGATGGAGCGAGGACGATATCGCGACGGCGCTTCTCGAGTTGGCGCATCATCACCTCTCCGACATTATTGCGGACCGGAACACCAAGTTGGACATTGAGGCCGCAGCCCGCTCGGTCATGTGACGGAGTTGCGTCAGCTGACGGGCAGTTGCCGATTACAATGGCAGAGCAAGGTGCTGCTTGATCGCGTCCTCGACCGCCCGCATGTCCTGCTTTAACAAAACACCGAGCTGCTGCGTCAGTCGCGATTTGTCGGCGGCCATGATTTGGTCAGCCATCGCCTTGCTGGAATGACCGTCGACCGTCACGACTGTTTCGCCTGGATAAACACGGGCCGTGGCGCTGGTGAACGGCACGACGACAACACGCTTCAGATTGCGGTTGGCCGGGTCGTTGCTGACGATGACGGCAGCGCGCCTTTTGCGGATTTCGCTGCCGACGGATGGATCGAACTCGACCCACCACACGTCACCGCGCTTCATTCACGCCGCCCTCGCTAACATCGGCCCCACTCGCCATGTCCTCGGCAAGGCCGTTGCACCATTCCTCAGCTTCGCTCTCGCGGGCCTCGTCGGCAGCCATGGCCCGGTAGCCATTGTCGAGAGTGGTATCGAGAACATGGGGTCGCACGAGCGCTTCGATGAACTGACTCATACGACCGCGGCCGACGACCCGGTAAAGGCCTTCGTAGACCTCCTCATCGAGGGTAATCGTCATTTTCCGGTGCATGGCGGGTTCCGACCGAGAACACGTTGTACGTATAATGTTTATAGACCTTATCCCGGTCGAGCGCCATGTCCTGGCATCAACCCTGTCAATCTTGGAATGCTCGACGATCTAAAGCGGCGAATTGCGTATTTGGCTGGAGACAATCCGGCGGCGGCGCGGCGGGGTGCACAGCAGATCCGGACGACAGGAAACGCGCTAGGAAACATGAGAACCGACGCCAGTGAACCGCATCTCACCGACACCTATGAAAAGGTTGTCACGAGCCTGCCTAACGGTCTGGCTTATGCGATTAGTGGCGTATCCGATGGCGGCGCGACGATTACGATCCTGCACGTGA
The DNA here is from genome assembly GCA_038234195.1 of Hyphomicrobiales bacterium. Lineage (GTDB taxonomy): Bacteria > Pseudomonadota > Alphaproteobacteria > Rhizobiales > Rhizobiaceae > Aurantimonas. Next base: position 3,062 of record JBBSUS010000402.1, read on the forward strand.
TCCATGGCGCACGAGATTGGCCGATCGATGAATGGCCATCCTGACGACAGTAACTTTTATCGCCGTCCGTGCGTCAAAGTCTTCGCTCTTTTTCGTCGCGCCGGCGGTCACCGATCCTTCACTTTATCGGCCTTCGCTGACGCTTCATCGCGGTCAAAATGACCCCGTCCTTTACGCTTCCAACGAGCGAGGGTTTCGGCACGCGATGGAGCACCAGGCGCAGCATCGTTCAGTCTCTCGACTGCCTCGATGAGGGCGCCGAAGATCATGGCTCTATCGTCGTCGGTCAGCTCGACAAAGCCGGCCTTTTGAACGAGACCGCCGAGCTCAATGAGGTGACGGGTTCGTTCACGCCGCGCCTTTGAGAAATCTCGCGTGTCCATTCGATTGCGCCGCGCTTCAGCCCGCGCCTTCGCCGCC
>JBBSUS010000403.1:0-3462 GCA_038234195.1 Hyphomicrobiales bacterium
TCGACGCGGTCGAGGCCAATGCGCTGCATGGCGGACGCATGTCGATGAACGACAGCCTGATCGTCACCGGCCAGACGCTGATCTCCAACGGATTCGGCGCCTCGGTCGGGCTGGAGGCGGCCTATGCGCAGATCGGCAGCGGCTTTGCTTCCTTCCTCGGCAAGCGCGGGCGGCTGAGGCGCGCCGACCTGCGCACGCTGGTCGGGGCCGGCGCCGGCGCGTCGATCGCAGCGGCCTTCGGGGCGCCGCTCGCAGGCGCGTTCTATGCCTTCGAGATCGTCATCGGGGCCTATACCCCCTCGGCGATCGCGCCGGTGGCGGCAGCTTGCCTTGCCGGTGTTCTGGCGGCCCGAGGCCTCGGTGAAACCCCCTATCTCATTGCGTCCGGCGGCACCGGGCCCATCGATGCCAGCCATTATCTCTTCTACGTCGCGCTTGCGGCCCTCTGCGCAGGCCTCGGCATCGTGCTCATGCGCACGATCTCCGGCGTCGAAATCCTGACGCGCAAGCTGAAGCTGCCGCATTGGGCCAAGCCCGCGATCGGCGGCCTCCTGATCATGCCGGCGGCCGCCATCACGCCGCAGGCGCTCTCTTCGGGCCACGCCGCGCTCTATCTGGACATCGCCGGCGGCGGGCCGATTCTTGTGCTCGTCACGATCATGCTGGCGAAATGCGCCGCATCGATCGTCTCGCTCGGCTTCGGCTTCCGCGGCGGGCTGTTCTTTGCTTCGCTGTTCATCGGCTCGCTGTTCGGCCAGATCTATGCCGACCTCCTGTTTCTCTTGACGGGCCACGTCGTTGTCGCCTCGGTCCATGCGGCGCTGGTCGGGATGGCGGCGCTTGCCGTCGCGGTGATCGGCGGACCGCTGACCATGGCGATGCTGGTGCTGGAATCGACCCAGAACCTGGCGCTGACCGGCGTCGTCGTGGCCGCCTCGCTGGTCGCGAGCACGATCGTCAGGGTGTTCTTCGGCTATTCCTTCTCGACCTGGCGCCTGCATCTGCGGGGCGAGACGATCCGCTCGGCCCGCGACGTCGGTTGGGTGCGCATGCTGACCGCCGGCAAGATGATGCGCCGCGAGACGCGAGCGACGCCGGCGACGGCAACCGTCGCCGAGTTCCGCCGCAAGTTCCCGCTCGGCTCGACGTCGCGGGTCGTGCTGGTCGACGAGGTCGAGCACTATGCCGGCATCGTCGTCACCGCGACGGCTTATGGGGAAGGCGTCGATCCCGCCGCCATCATCGCCGACTTCGCTGTGCTCGCCGACACCGCCTTGCAGCCGGAGATGGACATCGTCGCGGTGATGGCGCTGTTCGACGCGGCCGGCAGCGACGAACTCGCCGTCGTTTCGCCGGACCGGAGCGTGCTCGGGCTTGTATCCGAGACGTTCGTCCGGCGGCGATATGCGGACGAACTGGAGAAGGCGCAGCGGGATTTGTTCGGGGAGGCGCAGCGGGGGTAGGTGATGGCATACCGCCTCAGGTAAGGGCGGAGGCGCAATCGCCTTCTTCGTCATTCTCGCGCGCAGCGCGGGAATCCATGCCGCGACGTGTCGGCCATTGCAGCGTTTGAAATTGAGACCGTTTCGGCACCGGTTCAATTGTTTCGAGCTGGGCGGCATGGGTACCCGCGCGGCGCGCGAGGATGACGAGGTGGAGAGGCCCGGCGCTGCCTCTTCGGTTCGAACACTGCCACGTTCTCCGGGTGTGCCGGTTATAACCCAGCAGCACACGCGACGCCGCTGCCGAACTTGACTTTCCGCCGCCGCTGGTGTTCTTCCCACACAAATCCGCGACCATCCGTCCGCGAGCCGCCGACCATGCCCCTTCTTTGAAGCCGCATGGAGGTCACCATCCGCCAGCGAGTTTCGCCCGCGGATGCGTTTCCGCTTTGAGCAATTTTTGCTCGAAGCCGGCATGTTTGCGCTGACGGTTCGGTTGCACCACCTTTCGGGGACGCCTCGATCTTCGGTTCGAAGCCTCTCGGAAGGACGGAAGGAAGCTCGATGTTCGATAGTCTCCAGGACCGCCTCGGGTCCATCCTGAACGGCCTCACCGGTCGCGGCGCGCTCTCCGACAAGGACGTCGGGGCGGCACTGCGCGAGGTGCGTCGTGCGCTCCTGGAAGCCGACGTCGCACTGGAAGTCGTGCGCGCCTTCACCGATCGGGTGCGCGAAAAGGCCGTCGGCGCCGAGGTCCTGAAGTCGATCAAGCCGGGCCAGATGGTCGTCAAGATCGTCCATGACGAGCTCGTCGAGATGCTCGGCCGGGACAGTGTGCCGATCGATCTGAACGCGCCGGCGCCTGTCGTTCTGATGATGGTCGGCCTGCAAGGGTCGGGCAAGACCACAACCTCCGGCAAGATCGCCAAGCGGCTGACCGACAAGCAGCGCAAGAAGGTGCTGATGGCCTCGCTCGACACGCGGCGCCCCGCCGCGCAGGAGCAGCTTCGCATCCTCGGCGAGCAGACGGGCGTTGCGACGCTCCCGATCATCCCCGGTCAGGGCCCGGTCGAGATCGCCGCGCGCGCCGGTCAGGCCGCCAAGCTCGGTGGCTACGACGTCCTGATTCTCGACACCGCTGGCCGCACCCATATCGACGAGCCGCTGATGGTCGAGATGGCCGAGATCAAGCGGCGCACCGATCCGCACGAGATCCTGCTCGTCGCTGACAGCCTGACCGGCCAGGACGCGGTCAATCTCGCGCGCTCCTTCGACGAACGCGTTGGCATCACCGGCATCGTTCTGACCCGCATCGATGGCGACGGCCGCGGCGGCGCCGCGCTGTCCATGCGCGCCGTCACCGGCAAGCCGATCAAGCTGCTCGGCACCGGTGAGAAGATGGACGCGCTGGAGGATTTCCATCCCTCGCGCATCGCCGACCGTATTCTCGGCATGGGCGACATCGTTTCGCTCGTCGAACGGGCGTCCGAAAACATCGACGCGGAAAAGGCCGCGGCGATGGCCAAGAAGATGCAGTCGGGCAAGTTCGACCTCGACGATCTCGCCGACCAGATCGGCCAGATGCAGAAGATGGGTGGTATGGGCGGGCTGATGGGCATGATGCCCGGCATGGGCAAGATGAAGGACCAGATGGCCGGCGCCGGTCTCGACGACAAGATGCTCAAGCGGCAGCTGGCGATCATCTCCTCCATGACCAAGAAGGAGCGCGGCAATCCCGACCTCCTCAAGCACTCGCGCAAGAAGCGCATCGCGGCCGGCTCGGGCACCAATGCCGCCGACATCAACAAGCTCCTGAAGATGCACCGCCAGATGGCCGACGTCATGAAGACGATGGGCAAGGGCAAGGGCGGCATGATGGGCAAGATGATGGGCGGCCTGGCCGGCAAGATGGGCCTCGGGGGCATGGGGGGCGGCATGGGGGGAGCCGGCATGCCCGATCTGTCCAAGATGGACCCGAAGGAACTCGAAGCCATGGCGAAGGCGGCCCAGAGTGGCGGCA
>JBBSUS010000404.1:0-3461 GCA_038234195.1 Hyphomicrobiales bacterium
CGCCGCCGCTTCGTAACGCGCCATCGAGGCATCGAAGCGCTGCGCCTCCATCGCCTCGTTGCCGAAATATTTGACGGTTTCGAAATTGAGGAGCGAATCGATCGCCTTGGTGTTGGCGTCGGTGTCGCTGTCGTTCATGTCGCGGCGGATGTTGATGCGCCAGTCGCTCGCCTTGATCGTGAACCATGCGTAGAGCCAGACCGTCAGGGCGATGACCACGACGTAGGAAATGCCATAAGAAAACCCGAAAATCACCGCGACGAGCGCGAATTCCAGGAAGGTCGGCAGACTGTTCAGGATGGTGAAGCGGACGATCGCATCGATGCCCTTGGTGCCGCGCTCGATGATCCGCGACAGGCCACCGGTGCGTCGTTCCATGTGAAAACGCAGCGAGAGCTCGTGCATGTGGACGAAGGTGCGAAAGGCGAGCCGACGCACCGCGTGCTGCCCGACCCGCGCGAACAGTGCGTCACGCAATTGGTTGAGACCGACGGCGAACACACGGGCGATGTTGTAGGCGACGACCAGCGTGATCGCACCGGTCAGCAGCAGCGGCAACCATTCATTGGCGGTGTGAGCACCGTCGAGCGCGTCGGTGGCCCATTTGTAGAAGTAGGGAACGCCGACGGTCAGGAGCTTAGCCAACACCAGGAACACTGTCGCATAGAGCACGCGCAGCCGCAGGTCGGGTCGGTCGGACGGCCACATGTAGGGCCACAGGTTCACCAGGGTCGAAAAGGTCTTGCCGCTGTCGCCGGAGACGCGCGTGTCGGACGCGGCCTTCTTGCGGGCGGCTTTCGGCGAGCCGGGGTTCTGTTCGGTGTCGGTCCTCTGGCTCAAAACGGTCCTTTCGACGGCCGGGCGAACGGCATAGTGCCGGTTGCGTCGTGGCGGTCGGAAACAATGGAGGCGACGATCGCCGATGTCCGTCACATAGACGTTCGTCGGCGGTCGTCCAAGCGGAACACATCCAAGCCGTCGTTGATCGGTCGGTGCATTCTTGAGCGACGATCAGTTCGCTGACGGTGGGCTGAAGGGACAGGCCCGCCTCGAGGCAAACCGGCGCCAGCGGACTCGGCTACCAGAGCGAAGTCCCGCAACAGGACAAGAAATCGACCCGATCAGCGTCAGCCCTTGTCACTATCGGTTGGCAGGCGGAACACCTGTCCAGGATAGATCAGGTCCGGATCGCGGATCTGCTGGCCGTTGGCGAGGTAGATCACGGTGTAGCGCCGCCCGGCTCCGTAGGTATCGCGCGAAATCCGCCACAACGTATCGCCCTTGCGAATAATGACCCGCCCATCGACGGGGGTCAGCGCGGCCTGGCGATTCACCGCACCTGGCGCGAGGTCCGGCTCAGGCAATTTTCCATCGAAGGCCATGCCGACCCGCGAGCCCGCATTTGCTTCCTTGCCGTCGTCCGCGCCACCCTCTGCAATTTGATCTGCGGAGGTGGTTTTGGACGCCAGGCTCGAGGTCTCCGACGACGCGATCTGGATGTCGGTGCCGGGTTTGTTTGACGGTGCACTGTCCGCTGCGTCAGCGACAGTCTTGTTGCCTGCCGACATCTCGGCAGGCGACGAAGCCGAACCCCGGGTCGCGTCTCCGGAATTGGACGCCGCCGGACGCACACGGGTCGACTTCTCGGTCTCGGCTACCACGGTGCCGCCGGCTGCAACGCCGTCTCGCGCCTGCGCATCGGCGCCGCCGGTTGCCGCAAACTGGCTGTCGGGCGATGGGGACCCGCTGTCCTTCGACGTCGGGGCGTTGTTCGCCGATGCCGCGCTCATCCTGATCCCGTCCGCTGTCGCGTTCGACACGCCATCGGAGCGGCCCATTGAATTGGAGCCCGATGATCCTGCATTCGCAACCGGTGGCGCAATGGCGGCAACCCGCTCGCCTTCCGGTCGATCGAACGGCACCTCGGCGCGCGCGGCGACTTCGCCACTGGCATCGATCTGATCGGCGCGCACGATATGCTGGCCGATCGAAAGTTCGGCCTTGCCACTCGCCAAAAATCGGTCGTCACCGCCGGCCTTGTCCTCGGCGACCAAAGCGTTGTCGACGTAAATGCGAACCTTCGCACCGGATGTCGCCGCGCCCGCGACCGAGATCGTCTCGCCTTGGAGTTCGACCGCCTCGACGCGCAGAACCGGTGCAGCAGCTTTCAGCGCTCCATCGACGGTTGCCGTAGCTCCGCGTGCAACGGCATCCGGAGACTGCTCTGTCGCGCCGTTTGCCGTGATGGAGGTTGATGGCAGGCCGTTTGCAGTTGCCCCATCGGCTTCGGCAACCGGGCCTGCCGCAGGCGCGGTGCCCGCATCGGGCGTCGCCAAAGCTACGCGGTCGCCATCCGGAGCGGGAGCGCCCGCTTTCCCGCTGGCGGCTTCTTCGCTTGCAGGCTCCACCGTCGAGGCGTCGCCCGTCGTGCTCTGAACGCCCGCGCTGCTCCCCGCACTGTCGGCAGTCGCCCGACCCGACTTGCCTGAGGCGATGCGGTCCGAGCCAGGGCCGGCTTCGGCCATTGCCATTTGCGTCTCTTCGGCCTGGCCATCGGTCTTCGCCTTCGCGACGTTCTTCGGCGCATCCGCAGCGGCTTCGGTCATTTGAGATTCGGCCGTTCCCTCGGCCTTCGGCATCTCGACAATCCTGCTCGGCGCATCGGGCGAATCGATCATCGCCAGAACCTGGCCCGACTTGGCATCCTGCGGAACGCTGACGATGGCGGTTTGCCTGGATGCGGTCGCCTGGCCCTGGCCGTCGGTCGCCTGAAGCGCGATCGAATGCTCCCCGGGCGAGAGCGGCGCATCGAGCGCTAATGCGAACTGCCCCTCGACGTTGGCTTTCACCTCGCCGATCTTTTTGCCGCCGTCCATCAGCGCCACCGTTGCGCCCGGCTTGGCGTTTCCGGCAACGACGGTTTCGCCGCTCGGCTCGACCCGCAGAATGTCGAAGTTCGGCACGGTGCCCGCCGCATCCGGCGATTGCGATTCAATGTCGGCAGAAACGTTGGCGGTTTGTGAGGATGCTGCATGCGATGGGGACGCGGGCGCGCTCCCGAGTTTGGCGGCATCGGGCCCGGTGGCATTTTGGCCAGCGGCATTGTCGCCGGCAACGGGCGGGTTCGTGCCGGCGGCCGACTGTGCCGGCGCAAGCTGTGGCGCCTCCGCAGGCTCGGCCTCTGCGGTCGAGGCGTCTCCCGCACCCACCACAGCATCGTCGACGACGTTCACCGGCGCCGCATTCTCCTCGGCGACGCGCAACTTCTCGCTGTTGAACATATCCCAATAGCCAAAGCCGATGGCCACGAGGATCAGTGCGAGAAGGCCAAGGATGCCGAGAGCTTTGCGCTGCATTTTCGTTCCAGTTTCGCGACGTCGGCGGGTTGCGGACACGCCGATGGGGCCCGGTGTTCTGAGAGACCGTAACGGTGCGTCACTATCTTCCGCGCATGATTGCGA
>JBBSUS010000405.1:0-3459 GCA_038234195.1 Hyphomicrobiales bacterium
CAACAGTCGGAACGCTGATCGATCGCTTCGAACCCACCGAATGCGCCAACTACTTCAAAGCGGCTGGTTACGATGCAAGCTGATCGGAAAACGCTCTAGCAGGCTTGCAGCGATTGCGACCGCGGAGCGCCGCACCTTGTCGAACTGTCGGTAGAGCGGGATCGCCAGCGCCACGGTCGCGGGACCCAGGAGAAAATGGATGAACTGCGCGCCTTGGAAATAGGTCTGGTAGCTCGTGCCGGTCAGCACGAGTACCGTCACAACCATCGCGACCGTCAGGAGTACAGGGTTGAGGAGGGCGCTCGAGCCGGCCCTTCGATAGATGTCCAGAGCCAGCTGATACGCGATCAGGGTCATCGTCAGAGAGAGCAGCGGGCTTGCGGCGAGATAGACCCAGACGTCGACGAGGGTGGCACCGACAGCTTCACCCATCGGCCTGCTCCGCTGGTGACAGGTCGGCCGCGCCTGGCCCTTTCGCATGGCGTCCTGGACCGAATCGGTTCATCAGCACGGCCGTGACGGCGATGGTCGCGAGAGTTGAGACGACGAGCGTGACGCCGATCGGCACCGCTTCGCCTTCGAGCCGCTGCGCATGCATCATGATCCCCGCGCCCGCCGGCACAAAAAGCAACGACAGATTGCCGAGCAACGTGTCTCCGACCCGGCCGAGTGCACTCGGAACGTGACCACGCGCCATCAGGATAATGAAGAGCAAGACCATGCCGATGACGGGACCCGGCAGCGGCAGGCCGCCGGCAACGGTGATTGCCTCGCCGGCGAGTTGGCAGGCGAAGATGGCGGTGAGGGCTTGCAGCATTGACGGTCTCCGATGGGCCCCGCCGAGGTATCAACAGCTTGAACCGCTTCGCAAGACCGCAAATGTTGATGACGGCGCGCTGGGGTCGATCGAACTTCCCGGCAACGTCGATCTTGCCTGACATACGCAGACGAAACGGAGTATCAGTCACCGATGCGCTTTTCTCCGTCCTTTCTCGACGACATCCGCGACCGGATTCCGATTTCGGAGATCATCGGACGGCGCGTCGTTTGGGATCGCAGGAAGTCCAATCCGGGACGCGGCGACCATTGGGCCTGCTGCCCATTCCACGGCGAGAAGTCTCCGTCCTTCCACTGCGAGGACCAGAAGGGCCGCTACCATTGCTTCGGCTGTGGCGTATCCGGCGACCATTTCCGCTTCTTGACCGAACTCGAGGGACTGAGCTTTCCTGAAGCCGTAGAGCGTTTGGCAGGAGAGGCGGGGCTTGCCATGCCGGCCCGCGATCCCGAGATGGAAAAGCGTGAAGAGGCCCGCTCGACCATCCTCGACGCCATGCGTCACGCGTCCGAGTTCTTCCAGGCTGTGCTGCATGAGTCCGATGGCGCCAAGGCCCGCGCCTATCTGCGCGACCGCGGGCTGACGCCCCAGACCCAGAAGCTCTTTGGCCTCGGCTATGCACCGAATTCGCGCAACCGATTGAAGGAGCATCTCGCTGCCAAGGGCGTCGGCAAGGCGGAGATCGAGGCGGCGGGGCTGGTCGTTCATGGCGAGGAGATCGCCGTCTCCTACGACCGGTTTCGCGACCGCATCATGTTTCCGATCGTCGATCTCCATGACAAGCCGATCGCGTTTGGCGGCCGCGCGATGTCGGCCGACACGCCTGCCAAATATCTCAATTCCCCCGAGACCGAGCTCTTCCACAAGGGCCAGGTCCTGTTCAATCTCGCCCGGGCCCGGCGCGCGGTGAAGACTGCGGGAACGCTCGTCGTCGTCGAAGGCTACATGGACGCGATCATGCTCGCCCAGGCCGGCTTCGAGAACGCGGTCGCGCCCCTGGGCACCGCGCTGACCGAGCGCCAACTCGACCTGATCTGGCGCACCACCGGCGAGCCGATCCTCTGCTTCGACGGCGACACGGCAGGCCTCAAGGCCGCCTATCGGGCCGCCGAACTGGCACTGCCGCAGCTGAAGCCAGGGCGCTCCCTGCGATTTGCGATGCTGCCCGACGGAAAGGATCCGGACGATCTGGTGCGCAGCGGCGGACCGGAAGCGGTCAAGGATGCTTTCGAGGGCGCAAGGCCGCTCGCAGACCTTTTGTGGATGCGCGAGACAGCCGGCGGCAGCTTCGACACGCCCGAGCGTCGCGCCGACCTCGAGCAACGACTCAAGGGCATGTTGCGACAGATCGGCGACGAGAACGTGCGTCGCCATTATCTCGCTGACGCCGATGCGCGCCTGGGCGCCTTTTTTGGCGGCCCATCGGGCGGACAGTCACGCCGCAACAACGGCTACGATCGCGGCTATGGCAGCCAGCGCAATGGCGAGTATGGTCGCGGTTATGACGGGCGCGGCGGCAATGGGTCGCCGGGCGGTCGCGGTTCTGGTGGGCCAGGGGGAAGGTCGGGCGGCGGGCGAAGCGATCACGGCGGCACAGCACGCTGCTCGGCGATCTCGGACCGGCTCGCGCGCTCCAGCCTCACGCGCCCGCAACGGATGCCGGAGCCGTCATTGCGCGAAATCGCCATCGTGCTCGGTTTCGTCAATCATCCGATCCTGATCCGTGACGAGTTCGATTATTTCGCCGATCTGGAACTGCCCGCCGGCGACCTTGACCGCCTGCGCTCTTCGGTGCTCGATGCCTACGCCGAGACGCCGCCGATCGATCGGGAGGCCTTGCTGGAAGAGCTCGACAGGCGCGGCACGCGCGCCGTTTTCGATGCGTTCGAGGCCAAGGCCCGGCATGTTCGGCTCTGGCCCGTCCTTCCGGAGGCCGCAGCCGAGGACGCCCGCGAGGCTGTACGCCAGGCCCTGTATCTGCAGCACCGGGCGAGCGCGCTGGCCGTAGAGCTTAAGCGTGCCGAAGAATCGCTCGGACACGATCCCACCGAGGCGGCTCTGGCCCATCTCATCGAAGTGAAGCGCGAACTCGAACGTGTGGACGGCACGGAAGCCTTGATCGAGGGGTTCGGCATCCTGTCCGGGCGCGCTGCCAAATCGATCTGAGGACAACGTCAGTCGAGTTGAACTTCGTCGAATGTTCTCGAATGACGGCCACGCTTCCGTCGAGGGCAAAGGGAAAGTGAAGATTCGCGGGGCGATGACCTAGAGGACGCCTGCGAAAGAATCTGCGACCGAATCGGCACACACCCAATACAGCAGTGCTCAAAATCCCCTTAGCCCATTGTCTTCAATCGCTTGGCACATCATATGGGTCATTGCGGTGGAACGACCGCGCAATCAGAGAACCTTGAAATTGACAATTCCTGACCCTTCTACTGGCAGGCATCCTGTTGGGCGTCCATCGTGTATCGCTCAAAGACCATATGGTTAAGCATAAGTTTACGCCTGCTCCGCTAGGGTGCGGGGCGAATGACCGCAGCGTCGGAGCCGCGAAAGTGGACCGACAGCGCGAAGTGGAGAACGACATACATGGCGACAAAGGCTAAAGAGAGCGAGACAGC
>JBBSUS010000406.1:0-3454 GCA_038234195.1 Hyphomicrobiales bacterium
AAGCCGAGCAGCGCGAGTGCTGCAAGACCGGTTTGGCCGGCGTAAATTATACGCGCGAGCCGGCGCCGACATCCACCGCCGGCGGTTGCGTCGCGCAGGGCCAATCGTGGATGGCCGAAAACCAGATGTCCCATGACGCTTGCCTTCATCGGGTTCCCGTCGCGATACCACACCGCCCCGCGAACTAAACCGATCGGTTCAGCGTTGACCTGTGAACCGATCGATGCGAGATGTCAATGTGACTGAACCGTTCAGTCCAGTTTTCCGACCCGCTATCGCCCTTCAGGACTTCGCGCTTGTGACCGCCAGCCTTTCACCCTGTTCGAAAACCGACGGCACGCATCTGCCCGATCTCGACCTGGACAATATCAAGGTCCGTGACGTTCTCCAGGCGGCGCGATCGCTCTTTCTCGCCGGCGCCTACGACGCCGTCAGCACCGATGCGATCGCCAAGAAGGCGGGGATTTCGAAGGCGACGCTCTATTCGCATTTCGTCAGCAAGGAGATGCTGTTTGCCGTGATGATCCGCGAGGAATGTCGCTCGATCCGCGAGAGGCTGCCCGAGCCCGATCTGAGGGGCGCGGATATCGGCACCATTCTGACCCGTATCGCTCGCACTCATACCGCAATCCTGTCGACGACCGACGCGCTCTCCTTCTATCGCAGCGTCATCGCGCAGACGCCGCGCTTTCCCGAACTCGGCCGGATCTTCTTCGAGGCGGGCCCGTGCACTTTGCTCAGGCGCATCGCCGCAGCGCTGCGCGATGCGGTGGCTGCGGGCGAATTGAGCGTGCCCGATATCGAGCGGGCCGCGGCGCAATTCATGGCGCTGATCAACGGCAATGTCCCGATGACGGTCATGCTCGGCTTCGCGCCGCCGACCCACGAAGACTGGAAACGCCAGATCGAAAGCGGCGTCGCGATGTTCCTGGCGCGTTACGGCAAGAGGTGAGGCGGGAGCTTTGCGGGCTGCGGTCGCGTGTTTCGATCACGCGCGACGGGGCTGAACGGTTTGCGCAATCCTCGCCCTGTCGCTCCATGGACGGCATCGGTCGGATGGCGCTTATGCGACGGTTTGCGGCAGGCGCAAGTGCGAGCCTGCCCGGACTGTGACTGCCCTGAGACCCGCGCGGACTACGCCGCGGATCGTCCTTTCGGTTCGCGCACCGCCCCGTTTGCCACAACGCGTTCGATCTCTTCGGCGGAAAATCCCGCTTCGGTCAGGATCTCGCGGCTATGCTCGCCGAGCAAGGGCGCCGGGCGCACGACGCCGCCAGGCGTACCGGAAAACTTGATCGGAAGGCCGATCGCCTTCACCGGCCCGGCGATCGGATGCGTCGTCGTCACGATCATCTCACGCGACAGCGCCTGAGGGTCTTCGTGCATCTCGCAGATGTCGAGCACCGGACCGGCCGGCACGCCCGCCGCCTCCAGCCGCTCCAGCCAGGCGGCCGAACTGTCCTTGGAAAAATAGCCGTTGAGGATCGTCTCGAGCGCCGGCAGGTTCTGCATCCGGCCGTGATTCTTTGCAAAGCGCGGGTCGTGCGCCAGTTGGTCGGCGCCGATCACGGTCAGCATGCGCTCCCAGTTCTTCTGGTTGGCGGCGCCCAGATTGATCCAGCCGTCGGAGGTCTTGAAGGCCTGGTAGGGAGCGTTGAGCGGGTGCGCCGACCCCAGCGGGCCGGGCGATGCGCCGGTGGCGAAGGCAATGGCCGATTGCCAATAGGTGTGGGTGATGCCCGCCTCGAAAAGCGAGGTGTCGACGGTCTGGCCTTCGCCGGTCTTCAGCTTGTGGGCATAGGCCGCCGCGCAGCCGAGTGCGCCGAGGATGCCGGCGGTGATGTCCGAGACCGGCGCGCCCGACTTCACCGGCGGCCGCCCTGGGCCCTCGCCGGTGATCGACATCAGGCCGCTCATCCCTTGCGCGATCAGGTCGAAGCCGCCGCGCTGGGCATACGGCCCGGTGCGGCCGAAGCCGGAGATGGCGCAGTAGATGAGACCGGGATTGACCTTCTTCAGGTCCTCGTAGCCGAGGCCGAGCTTCTCCATCGTGCCCATGCGGTAGTTCTCGATGACCACGTCGGCGGTTTCCAGCATGCGCCGCAGGACAGTCTTGCCATCCTCGCTCTTCAGGTCGAGGACGACGCCGCGCTTGTTGCGGTTCATCATCATGTAGGCGGCGGATTCGCCCGCGATGTCAGGCGGCAGGAAGCGGCGGGTGTCGTCGCCCTCGGGTTTTTCGACCTTGACGACATCGGCGCCCATGTCGGCGAGCATCATGCCGCAGACCGGGCCGGCCATGATGTGGGCGAGCTCGACCACTTTCATCCCCGCGAGCGGGCCTTTCGGCGTGGCCGCAAGCGGGGCTTGCGAGGCCGTCGTGGCGTCGGTCATGGCGTCAGCGTCCCTTGAAGGTCGGTTTGCGCTTGCCGAGGAAGGCTTCCATGCCCTCCTTGAAGTCCTCGCTCATATAGGCCTGGACCACCAGATCACGGTCCTCGGCCCCGGCGCCCTCGACGCGTAGGCGGCGCAGGGCCTCCTTGGTGGTCCGGAGCGTGATCGGCGCGTGGCCCTTCAAGGTCTCCGCGAGCTCTTCGGCCCGCGCCATCAGCGCGGCGTGATCGGCGACGATCTCCGAGATCAGGCCGGCAGATTTGGCTTCCTCTGCGCCGACGAGCCGGGCGGTGAAGATGATCTCCTTGACCCGGCCGGCGCCCATCAGTTCCGACAGGCGCGAAAGATTGGCGATGGAAAGGCAGTTCCCGAGCGTGCGGGCGATTGGGAAACCGAAGCGCAGATCCGCTGTCGCAATGCGGATGTCGCAAGCCGCCGCGATGCCGGCGCCGCCACCGGTGCAGGCGCCGGAGATCGCCGCCAGGATCGGCAGCGGGCAGGCTTCGACGGCGCCGAGGACGACATCCATCTTGTGCTCGTAGTCGAGCGCGTCCTGATCCGTCGAGAAGCCGCGGAACTGGGTCATGTCGGTGCCAGCCGCGAAGGCCTTCTCGCCTGCGCCCATGACGACGAGGCATTTCACCGTCCCGTCGGTCGGGACTGTCCGGCAGATTTCGGCCAGTCCCTCATACATGGCGAAGGTGAGCGCGTTGCGCGCCTGCGGCCGGTTCAGCGTGATCCAGCCGACGCCGTCGCGGATGTCGTAGAGAAGTTCGGTGTCGGACATGGCCTACCTGTAGAAAAAATCGACGAGGAACATCGGGATCGCCGGAATATAGGTGCACAGGAACAGGACGAAGAGGAGGACGCCGATGAACGGCAGGTTCCACTTCGACACTTCCCAGATGTTCGCCTTGGCGATCGAGCAGGCGGTGATCAGCACCGAGGCGACCGGCGGCGTCTGCTGGCCGATGGCAAGGTTCAGCGTGACGACGAGACCGAAATGCACCGGATCGATGCCGACTGCGTTGACCAGCGGCATCACGATCGGCACCACCAG
>JBBSUS010000407.1:0-3451 GCA_038234195.1 Hyphomicrobiales bacterium
CCATGATCGCTGTGCCGAAGCGCGGCTCGGCGAAGATCATCACCCCGGCGGCCGACTGGATGAGATGGGCGCAGGTGCGCGAGCCGACCACGAGGAAGAAGGCGTCCTGAATCTTGCGATGCAGCCAGACAATGCCAGTCAGCCCGCAGAACACCTCGCGCTGGCCGCGCTCGCGTAGCACCGGCAGATCGGCGCAGCCGGAAACCGGCGTTGCGCCTTCGGGACGAAAGATCGGCGCGTTCATGCCGCCACCGAACGGTCGGCCGAGCCGATGCTCTGAGCGATGAGAGCACTGTCGATGCGCGCCGCGCGCAGCTTCAGGATAAACTGCGCGGCATTGATCGCGTAACTCGCATAGGCGGCGAGCGCTACGGCGAGTTGCTCGACCGGGCTACCAAGACCGCCGAACAGCATGACCAGGTACAAAGTGTGAAGGGCGAGAACGAGCATCGAAAAGACGTCCTCCCAGAAGAACGCCGGCGCAAACAACCAACGGCCGAACACCACCTTTTCCCAGATCGAACCCGTGATCATGATGGTGTAGAGGACCAGCGTCTTGACGACGACGGAAGCCGACGCCGCAGCAAGGCCTTCGCCCGCGATCAGGTAGCGAAGCACCAGACCGGCACTGACAAGGAACACCAGACACTGGATCGGTGCGAGCAGCCCCTGGACCAGGGTCCAGCCACTGGCGTCGCGCCGCCGGCGCTCGTCCGGCGTGTACAAAGCCGGGCGACGGTAATCGGCCTGCGTGTCCGGTGCACCGCGAAAAACCCTGAAACCGTCGGACTGACGTCGTGAATCGGCGGAAGGGCCGACTGTAGACTGACGGTCGATTGCTGCGTTGCGGTGGTGGTCGAGTGTCGCTGCCATGGTGGGAGACTGCGACCGACTCGAGAAAGTGTCAAGTAAAATTGACGCTCGGCCATCTTTACGCTCATAGTGCGATCGGTCGGTTGCAAATCTCGAAGGTTTGGAGGAAGCTCGTCATGAGGCCTTTGATAAAGAGGACGGAAGGCCCTGGTTTACAGGCTTTTAGTTCATCGAAGGCTGGCTTCAGCAGCGACGGGAGGGCCGCATGCCAGGAAGTCTTCGAAGCGATATTTCGGAGGATATCGAGAGCGAATCCAGCTCGACCGCATCCTATACGTCCAACACGTTTGACAGATTCGAAGAGCCCGCCGTTCGGGCGTTCGGGTGGGAGAATCGTCTTGCCCAGGCGATCGTCTCCATGGTGATCCCGAAGCTGCAATATGCTCACCCGAAGGTTGAGCAGACGCTCGAAGACAGCTCGGTCCGTCATATTCGACTGCAGGCCGAAGCGGATCGCTTCATCGGCATGGTGCTGGCCGAGAATCGCGATGCGCAGTGGCAATTCCTGTGCGATCTTCGCAACGACGGACTCGATCCCGAGTCGATCTTTCTGGATGTGATGACCCCTGCAATCCGCCATCTCGGCGATTTGTGGGACGATGATCGGATGAGTTTTATCGACGTCACGACCAAGGCGTCTCACATGCAGCAGATGATGCGCCGGCTTGGCGCCGAATGGCAGGCTCTGGGTTCAAGCTGCGGCAATCGCCGTATTCTGCTCGCACCCGCCCCAGGCGAACAGCACACTTTCGGGCTGTTTCTTCTGGCTGAGATGTTTCTCAAGGCCGGCTGGGACACCGTGGTGGAGCCGGCAGCTAGCCGCGAAAATCTTTGTGACTGCGTCGCCCTCCAGAGCTTCGATGCGATCGGCCTTAGCGCCGGCAGCGAACGAACCCTTCCCACTCTCACCTCGTGCGTTGAAGACATGCGGAATGCAGGCTTCAACAAGCATATGCGGGTGTTTCTTGGCGGTCGGGCTTTCCAAATCAGCGCGTCGTCATTAGATGGCTACGGAGCGGACATGATCGAGACCGATGGCCGCCTTGCCGTTCGCAAAGCCGACGTGCTCTGTCCGCTTGGTGACGGAAATGTCTCATCGGGCGAATAGCTTCGCATGATGGACGGCGCTTCCGGATTTGCGATCGGGCCTTGTTATCCGCCACGACGCCGAAGGGACATCGGCCGAATCAGAAAGTACGATGGGTATCAGCTTTCCAAGCTCCGGCGGATCTTTTGCAGATCCCGGACGATCCTTTGCCAATCTTGAAGCTGCGCTGGTCGCCAATCTGGTGACTGCGTCGACCGATATTGCCATGTTGATCGACGCAACAGGCAAGATCACCGACATCGCACTGAGCGACGAAGCCTTGCTCGGCCCTGTCCAGAAGAGCTGGATCGGGTCGCTGTTCCTCGATGTCGTGACCACGGAAAGCCGCCGCAAGGCAGAGAAGCTGCTGTCGGAAAGCCGGGGAATAGATATCGGCTCGCGGCGCGAGCTCAATCATCCGATGCCCGGCAGCGACGACCTGCCCATCAACTACACTGTGCTGACGATCTCTCCCGATGGCCAGCGCCTGGCGTTGGGCCGCGATTTGCGCGCCACGGCTCTGCTTCAGCAGAAGCTCGTCGAGTCGCAACTCGCCATGGAGAGCGATTACGCCCGGTTGCGAAATGCGGAGGCGCAGTATCGCGTTCTTTTCGATACAGCCAGCGAGGCGATCATCATCGTCGACGCCGCCAATCGCAAAGTTCTCGAAGCCAACGCTGTCGCACGGCGGGGAATCGAAGCAGATGGTCGCCGTATCCTAGGGGCTGAGCTGGAGAACCTGTTCGCAGATCGCAGCCGCCGTGATCTCGAAGAGCTGATTGCGGCAACCCGCGCTTCGGGCGAATCGGAAAGCGCAGATCTGGTGCTGTCGGGCGGCGATAAAACCACCAATGTGAGAGCCAATTTCTATCGACAACAGGGCGCAACGCGTCTCTCGCTGCGCTTCGGACGCGCGGCTTCCGGCACCCTGGATCCGGGCGCCCACGATCTCCTCGCCAAGGCCGGCCGCGAATTGCCAGATGCGATCATCGTGACCAACGCCGATCTCGAAATCGTCGCCGCCAATGAGAGCTTCCTGGATCTCGCGGAAATCGCCACGTCCGGTCAGGCGAATGGCCGCTCCTTCGCCGAGATGATCGGGCGGCGGGGTGTCGAAATGGGTCTCGTCAAGACAGCGGTCGACACCAACGGCACCGTGCGCAATTTTGCGACCACCCTGTCGACCGCCTTCGGCGCTTCCGTCGACGTCGAGCTCTCGGGAACGGCGATGAGCGAAAGCGGGACTCGCTTTTACAGCTTTTCGCTGCGCCGGGTCAGCCGCAACCAGCCAACCTCCTCAGCGGCGGAACCATTTCGTTCGGCCAATGACATGACTGGCCTCGTCGGACGGGTGCCATTGCGCGAAATCGTCCGTGAAACCGTCGACATCATCGAGCAACTCTGCATCGAAGCGGCGCTCGATCTCACCCGCAACAATCGCGCCTCCGCCTCGGAGATGCTCGGGCTGTCGCGGCAGAGCCTCTATTCGAA
>JBBSUS010000408.1:0-3449 GCA_038234195.1 Hyphomicrobiales bacterium
CCGTCCTCGACTGTGACGAAAAGGCCTGGGACTTTTCCTTCGACCTTAACGTCAAGGCGATGCACCGGATGATCTCCGGCCTGTTGCCGCGCATGCTGGAAAAGGGCGGTGGCTCGATCGTCAACATGTCCTCGGCGGCGTCCTCCATCAAGGCAGCGCCCAACCGCTACGTCTACATGGCGTCGAAAGCCGCCGTGGTGGGTCTCACGCGCTCGGTGGCGATCGACTTCATCAAGCAGGGTATCCGCTGCAACGCGATCTGCCCGGGCACGATCGAATCGCCGTCGCTGGAAGGCCGCATTGCCGATCTCGGCAAGACGGTCGGCGGCACCGACAAGGCGAAAACAATGTTCGTCGAGCGCCAGCCGATGGGCCGGCTTGGCACACCGGACGAAATCGCCAGCCTCGCGCTCTATCTTGCCTCGGACGAGAGCCGCTTCACCACCGGCACGACGCAGGTTATCGACGGCGGCTGGTCGCTCTAGGGCTTCGGCCGCACGACAACAGCAGCAGACGGAATTTCAGGGAGGACGGGATGCGAATTTTGGTGCTGGGCGCCGCCGGTATGGTGGGTCGCAAGCTGGTCGAGGCGCTGACGGTCGACAAGGCGCTCGGTGCGCAAAACATCACGGCGATCGATGCCTTCGACGTCGTGGCGCCGTCTTTCGATGCGCCGGATGGGATCGTCATCGATTGCAGTGCCGGCGACGTGTCCGACCATTCGACGGTCGCGGCGCTGGTCGCCAAGAAGCCCGATGTGATCTTCCATCTGGCGGCGATCGTGTCGGGCGAGGCGGAGGCCGATTTCGACAAGGGCTACCGCATCAACATGGACGGAACCCGCAACCTGCTGGAAGCCATCCGCGCAACGGGTGGCGTCTATCGGCCCCGCGTGGTCTTCACCTCGTCGATCGCCGTCTTTGGCGCGCCCTTCGAAGACAAGATCACCGACACGTTCTTTTCGGCGCCACTCACCAGCTACGGCACCCAGAAGGCGATCGGCGAACTGCTCGTCTCCGACTATTCTCGAAAAGGCTTCGTCGACGGCATCTCGATTCGTCTGCCCACCGTCGTTGTTCGTCCCGGCAAGCCGAACAAGGCGGCGTCGAGCTTCTTTTCCGGCATCATCCGTGAGCCTCTCGCCGGCCACGAGGCGATCCTGCCGGTTGACGACGAGGTGCGTCACTGGGTGGCAAGTCCGGCTGCGGCCGTCGGCTTTCTCATCCACGCGGCTACCATGGATACCGATGGGCTTGGCGCGCGTCGTGCGCTTTCGATGCCAGGATTGTCGGTGACCATCGCGGAAATGATCGCTGCGCTGCGCGAGGTGGCCGGTGACCAAACCGCCGACCTTATCCGCCGCGAGCCCGACAAGACGATCGAGACCATCGTCGCCGGATGGCCGCGCGATTTCGACGCGCGCCGTGCGGTTTCCGAAGGCTTCGTGGCGGACAAGGATTTCGCATCGATCATCCGGGCGCATATCGCGGACGAAGCAGCCCGCGAGCCCTCAAAGGCTGGCTGAACTGGCCGGCAGCGCATTTGTCGAAGGAAAAGTCATTGAGCGAAAAGCCGAAAATCGGGTTCATCGGTGCCGGTCTGATGGGTTATGGCATGGCGAAGAACATCGTCGAGTCGGGCTATCCGCTCGCCGTGATCGCCAACCGCAACCGCAAGCCGATCGAGGATCTGGTAAAGCGCGGTGCGAGCGAAGCGAAAAGCGTCACCGAACTGGCGAAGACGTGCGACATCATCGTCCTCTGCCTGCCCGGCAGTCCGCAGGTCGAGGGCGCGGTGGCGACGATCCTCGAAGGTGACTGCGCAGGCAAGACGATCGTCGACTGCTCGACCTCCAACCCGGTGTCGACGCGGATGCTTGCCGAACGGGCTGCCGCCAAGGACGTCAGCTTCATCGACGCGCCATTGTCGCGCACGCCCAAGGAGGCGTGGGAGGGCACGCTCGACGTGATGGCGGGCGGCAGCGAATCCGATTTCGAGCGGCTGCGGCCGCTGATCGAGACCTTTGCCGGCAAGCTGGTGCGGGTTGGCGACATCGGTGCAGGCCACACGATGAAGCTTTTGAACAATTTCGTCTCGCTCGGCTATGCGTCAATATATTCTGAGGCGCTGGCGATCGGCGCCAAGAACGGCATCGATGCCGAGACGTTCCGCTCGGTGATCGGCGGCGGCCGAATGGATTGCGGCTTCTTCCAGACCTTCATGCAATACGCCGCCGACCGTGACCGCGATGCCCACAAGTTCGCGATCTCCAACGCCCACAAGGATATGCGTTATGTGGTCTCGCTCGCAAACGAGAGCGGCATCGCCTCGCATCTGGCATCCTGCGTCAAGAACGGGCTCGCCACAGCAGAGGCGATGGGACGTGGTCAGGATTATCTGCCGATGATCAGCGATGTCGTTGCCGAGTTGAACGGCATTGAAGTGCCGAAGACGAAGGCTTCGGGAAGTGGCAGCGCCTGATCATGGACTTTTCGACCAACCGGACGGGGAGGGCACGCTGACCGACGAGCGGGATGCGACAACCGAGACAAACCGCGGCCGGTCGGCGCGGGACCGTCCGGGCGGCCAGGCCCCCGGTTCGCGCCCGCGGCCGACGCTCCGTGGCGTCGGCGCCTTGCCGGCTCGGGAGCGGGCCTATGCCGAGCTCAAATATCGCATTCTCGAAGGCCGTCTGCCGCCCGGCACAACCCTGCTTGAAACGGAAGTCGCGAGCCTGTTGTCGCTGAGCCGCACGCCGGTGCGCGAGGCCCTGATCCGGCTTGAAGAAGAGGGGTTGGTCGAGGTTCGCCCGCGCCACGGCATCACCGTCAAGGCGCAGTCGATCGATGACATAACCGAAATCTACGAAGTCTTTTCGACACTAGAGGTCAAGGCGGCGGAACTGGCCGCCCGCCGTGGACTGTCCGACGAGGATACGGCCAAGCTCGACCACCTGATGAGCCAGATGGAACGCGCGACGAAGCGCGACGACATCGACCACTGGTCGCATCTCGACGATCAGTTCCATTCGGAGATCGTGCGGCTGTGCGGCAATGTGCGTCTGCAGTCGACGCTGCGGCAATATTGGGACCAGCAATACCGGGCGCGCATGTCGATCGTCGGTCTCAGGCCGCGTCCGACCCAGTCCGACCTGGAGCACCGTGCCATTGTCAAGGCGATCATCGAGCGCGACGAGGTACAGGCCTTTCGCCTGCACCAGCAGCACCGCGACCGCACCGACGGCCAGCTTCTTCGGCTTCTGGGCGAAGCGGCGAACAAGCCGGCGGCGCTCACATGAAAAGCAGGGTTTCGCCCTCTACGTATACATTGAACGGCCGCTCGGGCTGTGCCATGAACGGCATTCATCGGGCAGGCGCGCCGTTCCCCGGGCGGGGATGGCGACTTTCGGGAGACGAATAACAATGAACCGGATCGATCTGGAAGGCCGC
>JBBSUS010000409.1:0-3448 GCA_038234195.1 Hyphomicrobiales bacterium
AAGATGGTCCGCGTCGCGGACCTCACCCGCTCCGCCTTCGTCAATGGCGACCTGTCGACCGTCATGAGCCCGCGCACGGTCATCACCTGGGCCGAGAACGCGGAGATCTTCGGCGACCTAGGCTTCGCCTTCCGCTTGACCTTCCTCAACAAATGCGACGATCTGGAACGTCCGCTGGTGGCAGAGTTCTACCAGCGCGCGTTCGGGGAAGAGTTGCCGGAGAGCGTGGCGAACATCGTGCTGGATTGATCGCACGGAAGACGCAAACCGATGGGAGCGATCATCGAGCGCATGCGTGCCAATCCAAAGGCTGATTGGCAGATCGGCGATGCGCAGAAGGCGTGTCGTGAAGCGGGCATCCAATGCGTGCAGCCCAGCCGTGGATCGCACAACAAGATCGTCGATCCAGCCGGACACGACCATATACGATTCCAGCAAAGCAGCCTATAAAGATGGTCTATATCCGCGATCTCGTGAAATTTCTGGATGAAATGGAAACGAAATGAGCGCTGACCCGAAGCTGAGCGACGAGCACGGCCAACCGTTCGATCCCGAAGCCTACGCGATTGTCTTGCGCCCTCTGACGCAGCAAGAGGGCGGCAGTTGGTTTGCGACCATTCCAGCTTTGCCTGGTTGCGCGGGCGGCGGTGAAAGTGAATTCGAAGCGATCGCCGACGTGCGCGCCGCGGCGCTCGAATGGGCAGACGCTTGTTTCGAAAAGGGTCAAGCGATACCCGCCGCATTTGGCACGGACAGCATAGCAGCCGAGTAACATTCTTCATGGCCAAGATCGGCGACAACACCCGCCCTGCAGACCGCAAGACCACCGATCGCGAGCCGTTCCGGCGCGCCGTCGCAGGATGCCTGCGCGCCATCGCTGGCGACAGCGAACTCGAAGTCACCTACGCCTCCGAGCGGCCAGGCCTGACGGGGTCGCGCGCCCGTTTGCCGGAACTCGCCAAGCGGGCGACAAGGGCCGATGTCGCCATCACGCGCGGTCTCGCCGACGCGATGGCGCTGCGTAAGGCCAGGCACGATTCCAAACTGCATGCGAGCCTTTCACCCGAGGGCCAGGGCGCGCGCGCGATCTACGACGCCGTCGAGCAGGCGCGATGCGAAGCGATCGGCGCCAATGCGATGGCCGGCGTCGGCGACAATCTCGGCGCCATGCTCGAGGACAAGTATTTCCGCTCCAATCTTTCCGATGTCACCGACAAGGCGGAGGCACCGCTTGAGGATGCCGTCGCGCTGATGGTGCGCGAGAAACTGACCGGCCGCCGCATTCCCCCCAGTGCCGAGGCGCTCGTCGATGTCTGGCGTGACTTCGTCGAGGACAAGGCCGGCGAAAAGTTCGATCGCCTGACCGAAACGCTCGAAGATCAGCAGGCTTTCGCCCGCGCCATGCGCGATATGCTCGTCTCGCTGGAAATGGCGGAAAAACTCGGCGACGAAAACGAAACCCAGGAAAACGACGACGACGACGAACAGGGCGACAACCAGACCCGCGATAGCGAGGAAGGCGGTTCGGAAAAGGAAAGCGGCACCGAGGAGGCCGAGGCCGAAGAATCCGAAAGCGAGGGCGAGAACCAGGAGACCGCCGAGGCCGAATCCTCGGAGGTCACCGCCGACGACCCGGTCGACGACGACAGCCAGGAGACCGAGTCGCCGGGCGAATCGCGGCGCCCCAGCCAGCAGTCCCATGATCCGTCACTGCAGGTCGACTACAAGGTCTTCAACGGCACGTTCGACGAGACCATCGGCGCCGAGGAGCTTTGCGACGAGGCCGAGCTCGAGCGGCTTCGTGCCTTCCTCGACAAGCAGTTGTCCAGCCTGCAGGGCGTCGTCGGCCGGTTGGCCAACCGTCTGCAGCGCCGCCTGATGGCCCCGCAGAACCGCTCCAGGGATTTCGATCTCGAAGAAGGCTATCTCGACTCGGCCCGTCTCGTGCGGCTGATCACCGACCCGATGCAGCCCCTCTCCTACAAGATGGAGCGCGACACCGATTTCCGCGACACGATCGTCACCCTGCTCATCGACAATTCCGGATCCATGCGCGGCCGGCCGATCACCGTCGCGGCGACCTGCGCCGACATTCTCGCCCGCACCCTGGAGCGCTGCGGCGTCAAGGTCGAGGTGCTCGGCTTCACCACCAGAGCCTGGAAGGGCGGACAGGCCCGTGAAAGCTGGCTGAAGGCGGGCAAGCCGCAAAAGCCCGGCCGGCTCAACGATCTGCGCCACATCATCTACAAGTCGGCCGACAGCCCCTGGCGCCGCTCGAGGCGCAATCTCGGCCTGATGATGCGCGAGGGACTGCTCAAGGAAAACATCGACGGTGAGGCGCTGATCTGGGCCCACAAGCGCCTGTTGGCTCGCCCGGAGCAGCGCCGCATCCTGATGATGATCTCCGACGGCGCCCCGGTGGACGATTCGACCCTGTCGGTGAATCCCGGAAATTACCTTGAGCGGCATCTGCGGGCGGTGATCGAATACATCGAAACCCGCTCGCCGGTCGAACTCCTGGCGATCGGCATCGGCCACGACGTCACGCGCTACTACCGCCGCGCCGTAACGATCGTCGATGCCGAGGAGCTCGCCGGCGCCATGACCGAGCAGCTCGCAGACCTCTTCGAGGACGAAAGCGCCGGTGGTCGCAGCGGGAACCGCGGCATGGGTGGGCAGCGACGGGCGCGGCGGTGAAACCGCGGCGGCTCGCGGCAGGCCGCGTCGCTGCGCTGACCATGCCCTTCGTGGCCGCCATGATCTCGGCCGTATTGGTTTCGGGTTTCTCCCGCGCAGCACTGGCTGCCGACCGGATCACAGTCGACACGACCCCGATCGCGCGCTTCGACAAGAACTCCAGTCGCACTCGCTTCGGCGCGCTCGACTATCTGGGCGGCTTCGTCTTTTCTTCAGCCGACAGACGCCTGAAGGGCGTATCGGCGATCCGCCTCCGGGACGATGGCAACCGTTTTATTGCTCTCACCGACAATGGCGTCTGGTTCGCCGGTCATCTCACGCGCGATGGCTATGGACACCTCACAGGGATCGACAATGCCGTGCTCGCGCCGATGCTCGGGCCCGATGGTGTGCCGATGACCGGCAAGTTCGAGGCTGACTCCGAATCCCTGACGATCGACGGTGACGAGGTTCTGGGCGGCTTCGAGCGCAACTATCGGATCATGGCGTTCGCCAACGCCCAGGCACCGTTCGACAGCCCCGGTCGCACCCTGCCTCTGCCTTTGCCGCGCAGGGAATTGCGCAGTAATCGCGGCATCGAGGCGCTGGCGACCGCGCCGGCCGCAAGTTCCCTTCACGGTGCCAAGGTGGCCGTCACCGAGCGCTCGCTCGATGCCGACGGCAATCTCTTCGCGGCGATCTTCAGCGACAACACCAGAGGAAGCGTCAAGGGCGGCATCTTCAAGGTCCGCGCGCAGGGCTTCTTCGCCGA
>JBBSUS010000410.1:0-3435 GCA_038234195.1 Hyphomicrobiales bacterium
CGCATCCTGCTCAAGATGCAGCCGCTCGACGCCGACCTCGATGTCGTGGAAGGCGCCGCTCTTGTCGGGTCCGATCGAAACGGTGACGGTCCCCTCGCCGACGATCGGATCCTTGAACTGGGAGATCTGGTAGCCCTGTGGCAGGTCGGGATAGAAATAGTTCTTCCGGTCGAACACGGAGCGACGGTTGATCTCGGCCTTGAGCCCCAGGCCAGTGCGAACGGCCTGGCGCACGCATTCCTCGTTGATGACAGGCAGCATGCCGGGCATGGCCGCATCGACGAGGCTGACATGTTCGTTGGGCGCGGCCCCGAAGCTGGTCGAGGCGCCCGAGAAGAGCTTGGCCTGCGAGGTCACCTGCGCATGAACCTCCATGCCGATGACAATCTCCCAGTCGCCGGTGGCGCCAGAAATGAAGCCCTTCGGATCGGGCGTGCGGGTATCGACAAGGGTCATGGGACGGCTTTCGAACGAACTCGAGTTGGGACAAACGGCTAGACCAACGGGCGGGACGGTTCAAGCACAACGCGCGCTGCGCGTTTTCAGCCGCGATCTGTGGCGCTATGATGGGCGAATGGAGGCTGCCATGAACATTCAGTCACGACCGACCATGACGATCGATGCGTTCTACGACTGGAGCCAGGGCCAGGAGCGAAAATACGAACTCCTCGACGGAGTGCCGCGCATGCTGCCGTGGGTAACGCGAAACCATTCGACGATCGTCAGCAATCTGGATTTCGCGTTGCAGTCCAGGCTCGATCGCGATCTCTACGTCGTTCGCCAGGGTGATTTCGCGGTTGCGACCGGTCCAAGCAGCATTCGTTACGCCGACGTGCTCGTCGAGCCTTCAGGCGGTCAGGGCCACGAACGCACGACCGAGCGCGCAATTTTCATCGCCGAAGTGCTTTCGGACAGCACCACCCATGTGGATTTCGGACCGAAGCGCGAGGAATATCTCGGGCTCGCCGCGCTCGACACGTATCTCATTTTCTCGCAGGACAAGCCCCAGGCTTGGCAGTGGACTCGAGGCACCGAAGGTGAATGGCCGACCGATCCGGTTCTGATCGAAAGCGGGTCGATCGAGATCGGGACGATCCGCGTCTCCTTCGATCTCGCCGAACTTTATCATGGTGTCCTCTGAGCGTTCCGGTTTCCGTTCTCACGCCACTCATGGTCTAGTCTGCGACAGCCCATTGCTATGCCTGTTCGATCAGGGACGGCGGTCGGACGATGCCGCCCCACCCAGCGACGCCTCGATCTGGTCGCGCTCGTCATCAAACGAGCCTGTCGCAGGCTCGCGGCCCGCCCGACGATACCAGTAGGCGGCATTGCCCTCGTCGCCCTCGATCCTGTGCAGATGGGCATGGATCCAGGCTGCGTCCTTGGTCGGATCTTCCTGGACGATGGCGTGAGCGCCTTCCCAGTCGCTGGCCTTCAGCCGTTCGATAGCAATGCCCAGGGGATGCGCGCGCTCGGCCATCGGATCACCACCATTTGGACGGGGTGAAGCGCCCGGCCGCCTTTTCGATGACACTGCCGAGGGTGAAAAGCGTTTCCTCGTCGAAGGGCCGGCCAATCAACTGCAGGCCAAGCGGCAGTCCGTCCTGGGTCAAGCCGGCGGGAACGGCCATCCCCGGCAATCCTGCCATGTTGACCGTCACCGTGAAGATGTCGTTGAGATACATCTTCACGGGGTCGGAGTTCATCTCCTGGTCGGCAATGCCGAAGGCTGCAGATGGCGTCGCGGGCGTCAGCAGCGCGTCGATGCCGTCGGCATAGACCGTCTCGAAATCGCGCTTGATCAGCGTGCGGACCTTCTGCGCCTGGAGATAATAGGCATCGTAGTAGCCGGCCGAGAGCACATAGGTGCCGATCATGATGCGGCGCTTGACCTCGCGGCCGAAGCCTTTTGCCCGGGTCATCTCGTACATTTCGGCAATGTCCTTTCCGGGCACCCGCAGGCCATAGCGCACGCCGTCATAGCGAGCCAGATTGGACGAAGCCTCGGCCGGTGCGACGATATAATAAGCCGGCAAAGCGTATCTGGTGTGCGGCAGCGAAACATCGACGATCTCGGCGCCGGCCTCCTTCAGCCAGGCGATGCCTTTGGTCCACAGGGACTCGATCTCCGCAGGCATGCCGTCGATGCGGTACTCCTTCGGGATGCCGATCCTGAGACCCTTCACCGAGCGGCCGACGGCAGCCTCGTAATCCGGCACAGGACGGTCGACAGAGGTGGTGTCCTTGGCGTCGACCGAGGCCATCGACCTGAGGAGAATTGCGGCATCACGCACGTCACGGGCGATCGGTCCTGCCTGATCGAGCGAGGAGGCAAAGGCGACGGTACCCCAGCGCGAGCAGCGGCCATAGGTCGGCTTGATGCCGACTGTGCCGGTCAGCGCCGCCGGCTGGCGGATCGAGCCCCCCGTGTCTGTCGCGGTCGCACCCGCGCAAAGATGCGCCGCGACGGAGGCCGCCGAGCCACCGGACGAACCGCCGGGGACCAGATCCAAGTTGGAGCCGATCTTGCGCCAGGGGTTTTTCACCGGGCCGTAGAACGACGTCTCGTTCGACGAGCCCATGGCGAATTCGTCCATGTTGAGCTTGCCGAGCATGACCGCGCCGTCGGCCCAAAGATTGGCCGTGACGGTCGATTCGTATCGGGGCTCGAACTTGTCGAGGATGTGCGAAGCGGCCTGGGTGTGGACGCCCTCCGTAGCGAACAGATCCTTGATGCCGAGCGGGATGCCTTCGAGCGGTCCCGCCTCGCCCTTGGCAATTCTCTCGTCTGAGACCTTTGCCATGGCCCGCGCCTTGTCATGCGTGACCGCGATATACGCATTGATCTGGCCATTGGCGGCATCGATTGCGGCGAGATAGGCGTCGGTCAGTTCCACGGCGGAGGCCGTCTTTGCAGCCAGAGCCTTGCGGGCTTCGGCAATCGTCAGGGCGGTCAGTTCGGTCATGACGTCAGTTGCTTCTCGTAAAAGCGGTTGTAGGTGGAATCAGGATAGTCGAGAAAGGCGCCGCGAGGGGTAAAGTCCGAGCGTCCGGAGAGCGCCCAGGCCGGTTCGAAACCGGCGGTCGAGCCGGTCTCCAGCGCCAGACGTTCGAGGCCGAGCGCGCGCGCCGTGGCCTCGCCCATCGAAGCGTCGTGCGCCTTCAATGCGCCCATACCGGCAAGCCGATCTGTCCCGTCGCGCGCGACGAAGATCGAGGTCGACGCGTCGGCCATCTGTTCGGCCGTCATCTGAAACTGGAATTCGGGCGGCGACAGCGGGCGCATATGCGCAACGAGCGCAGCAACCAGCGTCCGAACCTCCTCGGTGAGCGGCGATGCGATCGCAACGCGGAACCGATCCCCAGGCATCACTCGACGACCTTGGGCACCATGAAGAAATGGTCCTCGCTGGCCGGGGCGTTGGCGAGAATATC
>JBBSUS010000411.1:0-3433 GCA_038234195.1 Hyphomicrobiales bacterium
AAGAGGCCCCGATCGATGATGCCACGGGTCTGCGCCGTCAGCGGCAGCAGCACGACGAGGATGTCGGTCGTCGCCAGAAACCGATCGAGCCCGGCGGCCCCCGCATAGGTATCGACCCCTTCGGCGGTCTTTTCGGTCCGGCTCCAGCCGGCAACATGGAAGCCTAGCGTCTTCAGCTTCACGGCGGCGTCGCGGCCGAGTTCGCCGAAGCCCATGATACCGACGGTGATCTCCCTGGCAGCGGGCTGCAGCCGTTCGTGCCAGATTTTCTGGGCCTGCTGTTTGCGATAGGACCGGCCCCGGCGGAAATGGTCGAGCACCCGCCACACGACGTATTCGCTCATGCGGTTCGACAGATCGTCTGCGACGACGCGCACCACGGGTACGTCCTTCAGGCGTTTGTCGAGAAAGATGTGGTCGACGCCGGCGCCGAGCGAGAAGATCGCCTTGAGGTTCGGCAGATTCTCAAGGAGCCCGGGCGGCTGCTTCCACACGACGGCGTATTCGATCGATGGATCGGCGCTGTGGCCGGGCTCCAGCACGATCTCCCGGCGACCGCCGGCCGCCTTCAATGCGTCGCGCCAACGGTTTGGATCGAAGCCTGTCACGGAGAGGAGGATGGTCAATGCGGCGTCCTTGCTGTGTTCATGGCTGTCTCGCTGCGCCCGTTACGACGCATCGGTGACACTGTCGAGGCTGCGCACCATGCCTTGCGCCCGCGTGCGGCCCTTGCGGGCAAACCAGTGGACGCAATTGACCAGGAAGGCGTTCTCGACCCGGCCATCGTCGACCGCCTCGATCAGTTCCTCGACCGGCGCGAGAATGGGCCTGATGTCCTCGTGTTCGTCCGCGAGCCCGGCCGTGGTGGTCATCTGCGAAGCGTCGACGATGGCGAGATAGATCGTCGCGTGCTCGGTGGTCAGCCCGGGCGAGGTCAGGAGCCGATAGCAGCGCTCGATGGCCAGCGGCCGAAGGCCGGTCTCCTCGGTGAGTTCGCGGGACGCTGCTGCATCGACCGCTTCGCCATCGTCGACGAGGCCGGCGGGCAGTTCGAGTGCAGCCGCAAGGTCGAGAACCAGCGCCGAGGCGAGGCGAAACTGGCGGATGACGACGATCGCGTCGGCGACCGGATCGTAGGGCACGACCACGACGCATTCGCCGGTCGACAGATATTCACGCCGCATCGGCCCCAGCCGGCCTTCGCCGTCCATCTTGTCGTGAACGAGCGTCGCGGCGCGAAACGGGCGGAAGCCATCGTGCAGAAGCTCTGACTTCTGGACGGTGAAACTCATCGGCTGGTCGGACAACTGGTCGCGGTAGTGGCTGGTCATGAATGTTCCGTCGGTTGGATTGTCCGCAGCGCCGAGCCGCGCGCGTCGACCGCCACGCATGTCACTGCGAGACGATTCCTGTGGGAGCGGCCTCGATATCGAAGGCTGCCGCCATCAGCGCCTTGGTGTAGTCGGTCTTCGGACGGTCGAAAATCTCGTCCGAGGGTCCACGCTCGACGACGACGCCGTTGCGCATGACGATGACCTCGTTGGCGAGTGCCCGCACCACCTTCAGATCGTGGCTGATGAACAGATAGGCGAGATCGTGCTTCTGCTGAAGCGCGCGCAACAGATCGACCACCTGCGCCTGGACGCTCATGTCGAGGGCCGAGGTCGGCTCGTCGAGCATGACGAAGCGCGGGTTCAGCACCATGGCTCTGGCAATCGCCACGCGCTGTCGCTGACCACCGGAAAATTCGTGCGGGAATCGGAAGCGGGTCGCCGGATCGAGACCGACCTCCTGCAGCGCCGCCACGACACGGGCGTCGCGCTCGTCAGGCGACAGGCCCTTCTCATGGATCTCAAGGCCCTCCGACACGATGTCGGCGATGGGCATGCGCGGCGACAGTGAGCCGAACGGATCCTGACAGACGATCTGCAGCTTTTCGCGCAAAGGCTTCATCGCCTTGAAGGAGCGCTCGTCGATGCGGTCGCCCTCGAAGCGGATTTCGCCCTGCGACGAGATCATCCGGCAAAGCGCAAGGCCCAGCGTCGTCTTGCCCGAGCCGGATTCGCCGACGACGCCGACGGTCTGGCTCGCCCGCACCGACAGATCGATTCCATCGACGGCCTTCACATGGTCGGTGGTGCGGCGGAAGAAACCGGTCTTGATCGGGAACCAGACCTTCAGGTCTCTGGCTTCCATCACCAGGGCCGCGTTGGAATTGGTGGCGGGCGGGCGGCCCTTCGGCTCGGCGGCGAGAAGATGCTTGGTGTAGGCGTGCTCCGGTGCCTCGAAGATGCGTTTCGTGGGGCCGGTCTCGACGATCTTGCCGCGATACATCACGCAGACCCGGTCGGCGATCTTCCTGACGATGCCGAGGTCGTGGGTGATGAACAGGAGCCCCATCTCGCGCTCGACCTGCAGCTTTTTCAGGAGCTCCAGAATCTGCGCCTGAACGGTGACGTCGAGGGCGGTCGTCGGCTCGTCTGCGATCAGCAGGTCCGGCTCGTTGGCGAGTGCCATGGCGATCATCACGCGCTGGCGCTGGCCGCCGGAGAGTTGGTGAGGATAAGCGCCGAGGCGCTTTTCCGGATCGCGAATGCCGACCTGGCGCATGAGTTCCAGCGTGCGCGTGCGCGCGGGACCCTCGCGCATGCCGCGGTGAACCTTCAGAACTTCGCCGATCTGCCGCTCGATCGTGTGCAGCGGGTTGAGCGAGGACATCGGCTCCTGGAAAATCATCGAGATCTTGTTGCCGCGCACGGTCCGAAGCTGCTTGTTGTCCTCGGCGAGGAGATCGCGTCCGGCAAAGCGGATCGCGCCGCCGGGATGGCTCGCCTGCGGGTAGGGCAAAAGCTTCAGGATCGACAGGGCGGAGACGGATTTGCCCGAACCGGATTCGCCGACGAGCGCCAGCGTCTCGCCCTTGGCGATCGAGAAGGAGACACCATCGACGGCGATCTGGGTCTTGCCGCCCTGGAAAAAGGCGACCTGCAGATCTTCGACGGAAAGGAGCGGCGTTTCCTGCCCGGTGTCCGGGACGGCGGTGGGCGCGTTGGCGGATCGGCTCAAGCGGGTCGCTCCTTCAACGAGGCGGGTGCGGCAGCTTCATGGTTCAGGTCGTCATGACGGTAATCATGGGGTTCGCGATCTGCAGGGCGTTCGGGTCCAGAACCGCCATGATCATGGCCTTGGGCCTCGCCATGAGAGTGACCTCCACCATGGGCATGTGCATGATCGTGCCGGTCCGTTTCGTCAGCGCAGAGGCCGCGTTCGATCTCGACGGTGGCATGACCGATGGCAAAACGGCTCTTCAACTCGGCCTTGATGGCGCGGGTCACAGCCATGCCATCGGCCTCGTCGTCGAGGCAGGCGTGCAGCGTCGCCATGGTGCGCTCCGGCGTGATCGACCAGGCGTGGATGTGATGGATTTCGATGA
>JBBSUS010000412.1:0-3405 GCA_038234195.1 Hyphomicrobiales bacterium
CGAGGATGCCGCCGCGGGCCGTGCCGTCGAGCTTGGTCATGACGAGGCCGTTGACGCCGGCGACATTGCGGAAAATCTCGACCTGGCTGAGGGCGTTCTGGCCGGTCGTGGCGTCGAGGGTCTGCAGCACCGTGTGCGGTGCGTCGGGCTCGCGCTTCTGCAGGACGCGGACGATCTTTTCGAGTTCGGCCATCAACTCCGTGCGGTTCTGCAGGCGGCCGGCGGTGTCGATGATCAGGACGTCCGATCCGTTCTCGACGGCCCGGTCGTAGGCCTCGAAGGCCAGTCCCGCCGCGTCGGCGCCGATCTGCTTGGCGACAACCTCCGAACCGGTGCGTTCGCCCCAGATCTTCAGCTGTTCGACGGCCGCTGCGCGAAACGTGTCGCCGGCGCAGAGCGTGACCTTCAGGTCGGCGCGCGAGAGCTTGGCGGCCAGCTTGCCGATGGTCGTCGTCTTGCCAGTGCCATTGACGCCGACGACTAGGATGACGTGCGGCTTCTGGTCGAGATCCAGCTCGAGCGGGATCGCCACCGGGGCGAGGGTTTTCTCGACCTCCTCGGCGAGGATGCGCCGCACCTCGGCGCTGGCGATCTCACGGCCGAAGCGGCCTTCCGACAGGCGACCGGTGATGCGGATCGCCGTCTCGACGCCGAGATCGGCCTGAATCAGCACGTCCTCGAAATCCTGCAGCGTGTCCTCGTCGAGGCGGCGCTTGGTGAAGATCGAGCCGATCGAACCGGTCAGCTGGTTCGACGAGCGCGACAGGCCTTCGCGCAGGCGCATGATCCAGGGCGCTGCCGGCGTGACCGGGGTGACCGGTGCATCGGCCTTTTCGCGGACTCGGAACCCGGCGTCCGGGTCGATGGGGCGACGCGGGAGAGCGTCATCGGTCGGGACGGGCGAGGGGGCGTCGAAATCGATCGGGCGATCGATCGAACGGTTGTCGTCGTCCTCGGCCGGCAGATCGCTTTCGAGCCAGGAGAAATCGGCGTCGCGGTCGTGTTCGTCCGGTTCGATATGGCCGTCGAGATGGTCGGATTCGGAGGCCGGCTCGACCGGTCTCGCCGCGTCAGAACCTGCCGCCGCTTCGCCGCGTTCGCCGTCCGGTTCGCGGGTTTCGCCACCGAACTCTGGCACGAATGATGGATCCGAGAGGGCGTCGGAACCGGTAGCGAGCGCCCCGGTTTCGTCGGTCAGCGCGTCTTCACGCGCGACAGGACGTACCGGCTCGACATCGTCTGGCCGGTCCGCTCCGTCGTCGAGAAAGGCGAAATCATCCTCGTTTGCCGGTTCCGGGACGGCTGGCGTTTCCAGCCACGAAAAATCCTCGGCGTCCGCCCCTGTCTCGTCGTGCGCGACGGGATCGGTCACTGCCCCTTCGAGAGAAGACAACGCCGGTTCATCGGCCGCCAACGATTCGGCGGCCTCAGGCTGCCCTAGCTCCGGCTGCTGGAGTTCGGAGTTTTTTTTTTGAGCCGTGCCGGTTGGGGAGGGTGGGCCGCTGTCCGCCGGTCCTGTCTCCTCGCGTCCCTTCAGCGGGGTGATGCCGCCGCCGTCTTCGGGCGAGGCGCCGGCCTCGGTGTCGACGCCGGCATGGGCCGCGGCCACCGGGCGCGCTTCGGGCTCCTGAGAATCCTCGCGGCCGATCTCCGTGTCGGAAGCGCGCGGCATGCCGCCGCTTTCGGGGGTGCGCTGTTCCTCGCTGTCGGAGCCGAAGGAGAAGATCTTGCGGAAGAAGCCTTTTTTCTCAGCCATATGTTCAGTCGATGCCCTTGCGTGAGACGTCGGCCGGGATGCGGCCGTTTGGCGTGGCGAGAGGGCGGGCGAACAATTCGCCGTCCTCGTGACGCGTAATCATAGCGTCGATGATGCAGCCGGGGAGGGCCGGGTCGTCGATCGCGTCGATCGGCCTCGCAGGATGCGGACCTGCACCGGGCGCGTACTCGATCCGGCACGGCGTGAAATCTTCGCAACGACCGATGCCGCCGCGCTCGACGAGAAGCGACCTGCGTTTGCCGACGAGAGCTTCGCGATGGGTCTTCGCGGCGGCATCGCCGGCTGCGCGCAGCCTTGCGGCGCGCGCCTTGACGATGGCGCGCGGCAGTTGCGGCATGCGCGCGGCGGGGGTGCCCTCGCGCGGCGAGAACGGAAAGACGTGGAGGTGGGTCAGGCCGCAGTCTTCGACGAGCTTCAGCGACTGCTCGAACATCGCCTCGGTCTCGGTCGGAAAGCCGGCGATGATGTCGGCGCCGTACACGATGTCCGGCCGCGCGGCGCGCATTTCGGCGCAGAAGCCGATGGCATCGTCGCGGGTGTGACGCCGTTTCATGCGCTTCAAGATCATGTCGTCGCCGGCCTGCAGCGACAGGTGCAGATGCGGCATCAAGCGGGGTTCGGCCGCGATCGCCTCGACCAGCGCCGGGTCCGCCTCGATGCTGTCGATCGACGAAAGGCGCAGCCGCTTCAGTTCGGGGACGTGGGTGAGAATGGCCTGGACGAGGTCGCCGAGGCGCTTGTTGCCCGGCAGGTCGAGGCCCCAGGACGTCATGTCCACACCGGAGAGCACGACTTCGTTGGTGCCCGCCTCGACGATGCGGCGAATTTGGTCGACGACGGCGCCCATCGGCACCGAGCGCGAATTGCCACGGCCGAAGGGGATGATGCAGAAGGTGCAGCGGTGGTCGCAGCCGTTCTGCACCTGGACAATCGCGCGCGCCCGACCTTCAATGGCGTCGATCATGTGGCCTGCCGTCTCGGCGATGCTCATGATGTCGTCGACGAGGATCTTTTCCTCCGAGGACACGCCGAAATCGGGCAGCGCCCGGAAGGCAGCCTCGGACAGCTTCGTCTCGTTGCCGAGCACGGCGTCGACCTCTGGCATGTCGGCGAAGGACAGCGGCTCGACCTGCGCCGCGCAACCGGTGACGACGATGCGCGCGCCCGGATGGTCGCGGCGGGCTCTGCGAATTTGCTTTCGCGCCTGGCGTACGGCTTCGGCGGTGACGGCGCAGGTGTTGAAGACGATGGCCCCGGGCGCCCCGGTGGCATCGCCTTCGTTCCCACCAAGTCCTGCGGCGAGCGCGTTGCGACGAACGACCTCGGATTCCAGCGTGTTGAGACGGCAGCCGAAAGAAACGATCTCGACGCCCATCAGGTTGGAAACTCATCCGGCATGATGGCGGCGACGATCGGCGCTTGCGGGTCGACGTCGCGGCTCCATCCGCCGGTTTCCGGATCGAGCATCCCGGACCATTCCCACTCGGCGGGGCCGGTCATGACCACATGGTCGTCGCGTTCGCGCCAGTCGATCGTCAGCGCATCGCCGTTCGGGACGATCACGGTCACGTTGCGACCGGTGCGGGCGGTACGGGCAGCGGCAACGGCAGCAGCGCAGGCGGCCGAGC
>JBBSUS010000413.1:0-3393 GCA_038234195.1 Hyphomicrobiales bacterium
CGCTTCCAGAGCCAGGACAGGCCGAGATAGAGCACTGGAACGCCGAACAGGGCCGCGAGCGCAATCGGATGACCGCGGAGCAGGCTCGGAAAGGCGAGAGCCAGGAACGGCAGGATCGCCAGCGAGAAGATGTTGTCGACCACTGCATCGAGGCGGGCGCCGAAAGCTGTCGCGGAATCGAGGCGCCGGGCGACGAACCCATCCGCGGCGTCCGTCAGGACGGCGACGATGTAGACCTGGAGGGCGATGACGTCGTGTCCGCCTGCGAGGAGCAGAAGGATCATCGGTATCGCCAACAGTCGGCTCAGCGTCAGGCAGTTCGCCAGTTTTGGCCTAGAACCACCTTCGTAGACAACGTAGCGGTGCAGTGGCCCTTCGACGAGGCTCATTTCGGTTCGACTTTCAGCCTGCGGGCGTTCTTGCCGGCGACGAGGCGCTCGATGGAGAAGGCATTGTGATGCATCGGGCAGACGATCTCGTCGGCGGCGTTGACGAACCCGAATTTCAGCGGACCGCCACGATGGGGACACCGGTTCGGGACGAGGAACATCTCGCCTTTCCAGGAGACGATAAAATACTCCTCGCCATCGACATGGATCGGTGGAAGATCGCGGCCGATCCAGCATCTTGGCGGCATGTCGTTCAATGTCGTGCCGGTCCAATTGTCAGGACAAGCGCCTTCGGATTCTCGACCGCGATTCATCAGGCGAGTTCCCGCCCGGTCGTGCCGGCGGGAAGCGATGCAAACAGCGATGCGTCCGTGACGACGCCAATTCCGCCGACCTGAAGCGGATTGGCGCCCGAGTGAATGCCGACCCGATCCGGTGTCGCCAGGGCATGATCCGGGACGGCTCGTTCGTCGAGGCCGAACCGGACCTTGCTCTGCATCGCGGCTTCATCGAGCGTCTTTCCGAGCGCGGTCAGATGGGCGTCGGCTCTGGCAAAGGCCAGTCGCGTCAGCTCGGCACCGAGCACGATCTCGTCTCCGACCGTGCCGCCCCATCGCTTGACCATGGGCGCGACCACCTCGTCGACGACCATCGCCGTGTGATGGATGTCGATGTGGGCATGCTCGCCAAAATACGTCGCGTCCACCAGCGGATGGTGCTTGCGCAGATAGCGATAATGATCGCCCGTCGACTTCTGGTAGCTCGTCTCGGCGTAGAGCAGGAAGCCGATCTGCCGGAAGAAATTCCGCGGGTTCTGGAAGAGGTAATGGATCGTGTTGTGCAACTCGAGCGAAACCGTATCGAGGAGGTGCCAGAAGCCGTTGTACTCGTCCGCAAGCCCCCAGGAACGCAGCGTGTTGCGGTAAAGCACGCTGTGCTTCTTGCCGTGCTCGCCAAACCCGAATTCGTCTATCAGAATCCGGAACAGCGCCGACTGGGTCTCTCCGTATTCGCCGATGACGCCGAGCGCCGATGCTGAGGATTCGGCCAGCAGATCGGCCGAGGACTGGATCAGAAAATTGCGATAGTGGTGCTCGCGGTTCGGCGAGGTCTCGCAGAACGCGATGAAGTTGCCCGTTTCGGAATCGCGGATCGTCGGCAGCAGCCTTTCAACGTAGGTCCGACAGTCGACGCCTTCAGCGGCAGCCCGAGCTTGCGGGATCTTCGGCTCGATCAGTGCGATCTCGAGTTCGCGTCGAACCTCGTCCGCATGGGCGAGCGCGTCCGGATCGTAATGCCGTTGCAGGCGATCGACAATGTCCTCCTCCGTTTCGTCTCGAGTCGGCAGCAGGACGTAGCGCCCCTGATAGGCCCGCATCAGGGCCTGATGCCGGATATGGAGATCGAGGGCCGGGCTTGATCCATGACCGTTCGGGCTGTCGATCCGCGTGTCGAATACGACCGGAGGACGCATGCCGGCGCGCTCGGAAAAGCGGGCACTCAGTCGCGGGATGTTGGCAGACAGGTTCAAGAAAAAATCTCTTTTGATTTCAGGTACGTAGTAACGGCGACGCCGCCGATCGCGTTGCACGTCTCGAGCGTCCATCTCGAAAGACATGGTAAACCCTGGGCGGCGCCGCTCGAAAGGAATGTCGGTGCGTCCGCTGATCCCGTCACGACCGGTATGTGCTTGACGACGATCCGATCGATCAGGTTCGCTGCGAAGAGCGATGTCAAAAGACGACTGCCACCTTCGATCATGAGGGACTGGAACCCCATATTCTCCAAGGCTTCGAAGGATTTGCGCAGGTCCACAACCCTTTGGCCTGCACGTACGAGCGAGACGGAAGCTCGCCCCTTGCTCAGTGCGGTCGTCGCAACCTCGGGAAGATCATCCGGAACAAGCAGAATCGTCGGAAGCCCGTCCGTGAAGATCGTCGCGTCGAGCGGCAGATTTCCACTCGACGTGGGCACGACACGGATCGGGTTCGGGCCGTCCACATGTCTGACGGTCAGCTCCGGGTTATCGCATCTGATCGTTCCCGCACCGACCATGATGAGGTCGGACTTGGCGCGTTCGGCATGAAACCACCGGGAAAGTTCGGGTCCGTAGAAATCGAACAGGGTCTTGGACGACACGCCTCTGGCCACCGACAGGCGGCCGTCGATCGTCATTTCGGTGACACTGGTCACCGTCAATTTTCCCATGATTTCAAGCCGGTTATGCAACCGCATCTGTCGAGCGGTGTTGTGTCCCGCGACTATAAGTGCTCCTCGCGCAACGCGGGACCAGCTGCATCGCCCGCTCAAAAAATGGTCACGAGGATCGGCGAATGTCAATGTTTGCGATCTGGGATTGCCCCCAACCCGGCTCCGGCGCACGAATCCGGCACAGAAAAATGCGAGAAGTAGCGATACCCAGTGGTGCCGATCGATTTCAATTTGAGCTATAGACCGATAAAGTCTCGAGAAATGCATGCGATCAGGATCCCGAATACATGCCCTCTTGCCGTCCGAAGGCTGAGGCTACAGGTTCGAATCCTGTCGGGTGCACCACCAAGTCATTGCTGGAAAATAGCGCAGTTTGCTCGCCTGACTCACGGTTTCGTCGCGATGATGGAGGGCCGTTCTTGTCCGCATATTCCACCTTGGCACAGAGAACGCGCCGGCCCTTTGCGGTCTGGCGGATCGAGCGGTGCCGCCGTCTCATTGCCTGCGTCCCGTCCTCTCCATCGTCGCGTGAACCAGGTAGCGCAGTGGACCATGCGTTAGCGCGCCAAATGGCCAGCAGGTGGACAGGATCAGAGATCGGCCGGCCGCGCTCGGATCGATGCCCGAGGCATCCCAGCGGACGATCGAGGTGCCGGTGACCCGATAGACGAAGCGATGGCCGTCGGCCCGCGTGACGTCGATCGCATCGCCCGCTCGCAGGTCGCGGAGGACGCCGAACTGCGTGTCGCGGTGGGCCGCATAAACGACCGTGCCGGGCTGGCCCGGATCTGGC
>JBBSUS010000414.1:0-3390 GCA_038234195.1 Hyphomicrobiales bacterium
CGAGGCGCTGCGCCAGGCGGGCGTCAACGCGGCCTCGATGAACTCGTCCATGGACGAGGCGGCACGCGACGCGGTCTATCGCGACCTCGTCGCCGGAAAACTCGATCTTCTCTACGTCACGCCTGAGCGCCTGTCGGGAGAAGGATTCCGGCGAACGCTCGGGCGGCTGAAGATCGCGCTCTTTGCGATCGACGAGGCCCATTGCGTCAGCCAATGGGGCCACGACTTTCGGCCCGAATATCGCAGCCTCGAAACCTTGGCCGAGGCGTTCGTCGATGTGCCGCGCATCGCGCTGACGGCGACCGCGGATCCGACGACGCGCGCCGATATCATCGAGCGCCTGCATCTTTCCCACGCGCCGGTCTTCGCAACCAGCTTCGACCGCCCGAACATCCGCTACGCCATCGTCGAGCGCGACAATCCCAAGAAGCAGCTTCTGGCTTTCCTCGAAGACCACAAGGGCTCCAGCGGCATCGTTTATTGCCTGTCGCGCCGCAAGGTCGAAGAGACGGCCGAATGGCTGACCAAGAGCGGCGTCTACGCCCTGCCCTATCATGCCGGCATGCCGGCGGAAGTGAAGGCCAAGCACCAGGACGCCTTCCTCAAGGAAGACGACGTGTGCCTCGTGGCAACCGTCGCCTTCGGCATGGGCATCGACAAGCCCGACGTGCGCTTCGTGGCCCATCTCGACCTGCCGTCTTCCATCGAAGCGTACTACCAGGAGACCGGCCGCGCTGGCCGCGACGGCGCGCCCTCCGATGCCTGGATGGCCTATGGCATGCAGGACATGGTGCAGCGCCGGCGGATGATCGACCAGGGCGGCGCCGACGAGGCGATCAAACGGGTGGAGCGGGCCAAGCTCGAGGCGCTGCTCGCCATCTGCGAGACCGCAGATTGCCGCCGCGCGGCGATCCTTCGCCATTTCGGTGAGGCCCATCCGGGTGGTTGCGGCAATTGCGACACCTGTCTCTCGCCAGTCGAGACCTGGAACGGCACCGACGCCGCGGTCAAGTTCATGGCCGCGGTGTACCGCACGGGCGAACGCTTCGGCGCCGGCCACGTCATCGACGTCCTGACCGGCAAGGCGACCGACAAGGTGACGGGCGCCGGCCACGACAAGATGCCAGTGTTCGGCGCCGGCAGTGAGATCGATGCGAGGACCTGGCAATCGGTCGCCCGACAGCTCGTCGCCGCCGGCTTCCTCTTCGTCGATCACGATTCCTTCGGCGTCCTGAAGCTCCACGAGAGCGCCCGCGAGGTGTTTCGCGGCGAGCGCCAGGTTACGCTTCGCAAGGACCGGGCGCGTGCCACGACGCGGTTCCCGCGTGTCGGCGCCAAGACCGAAGGACTGTCGGTGGGCGAGACCGACCTGTTCGAGGCCCTGCGCAAAGAGCGCAGCCGGCTGGCCAAGGAGCAGCAACTGCCCGCCTACATGGTGTTTTCCGACGCGACTCTGCGGTCCATGGTCGAACGCCATCCTCGCAGCCGCAACGAGCTCCATGCGGTTCCCGGCGTCGGATTGGCAAAGCTCGACCGCTATGGCGACGTTTTCCTGGCCGTTCTGAAACAAACGGCCGACGAAGCCTGACTCATATACCTTGGCACGCGCGGCTCGTGCGTCGGCTTCAAGCTGCGCTCGGCGCGCACCCATCTTCCGGCGGCCAAATTCCGACGAGTCAAGATATGGCGAGACCGTTGTCGTCCGCTACTTCCAAGCCGGCAAGACCGCGACCGCAATTTCGATCCCAGCGAAGCTCGAGACCGATGCAGCCTTATCCAACCACGCCCGACATCCTTTCTCGCCTCGTCGGCTTCGACACCACCAGCCGCAATTCAAATCTGGCCCTGATCGAATATGTCGACACCTATCTCGCCGGCTTCGGCATCACATGTGAACGCGTGCATGACGAGACCGGCACAAAGGCCAATCTGTGGGCAACGATCGGCCCCATGGACCGCCCCGGCATCGTCCTTTCGGGCCACACCGACGTGGTTCCGGTCGATGGCCAGGCCTGGACAAGTGATCCGTTCACGCTGACGAAGCGCGAGGGCAAGCTCTACGGTCGCGGCGCCTGCGACATGAAGGGTTTTCTGGCTGCCTGCCTCGCCGCGGTGCCGGCAATGATCAAGCGCGATCTCGAACGGCCGATCCATCTGGCCTTTTCCTACGACGAGGAGATCGGCTGCGTCGGCGTCACCAGACTGCTCGAGGCATTGCACGACAGGCCGAACCGGCCGCACTTCTGCGTTGTCGGCGAACCGACCAACATGCAGGTGGTGATCGGCCACAAGGCCAAGCGCTCCATGCGCGTGACGATCACCGGCCGCAGCTGTCACTCTTCGTTGGCGCCAGAAGGCGTCAACGCCGTTGAATACGCTGCGCTGATGATCACGCGCCTGCGCGAAATCGGCCGGCGGCTTTCGACCGACGGGCCTCGCGATAACACCTACGACGTGCCCTTCACCACCAGCCACACCGGCACGATCGTTGGCGGCACGGCTTTGAACATCGTGCCGGACGCGTGCAGCTTCGAATGCGAGTTCCGCGTCCTGCCGACCGAGGACGCCGACGCTTTGGTCGAGGAAATCTCGGACTATGCCCACGAAACGCTTGAGCCTGAGATGCGAGCCATCGCGCCCGAGGCAGGGATCAAGATCAACGTCTTTGCCGCATTCCCGGGTATCGAGACACCGCCGGACAGTGCGCTCACCGGTCTGGTCAAGCGCTTCGCCGGCGTCAACGGCCACACCAAGGTGGCGTATGGCACGGAGGCCGGCCGCTTCAAGGAAATGCTGGGCATCGAGACTGTCATCTGCGGACCGGGTCGGATCGCCGAGGCGCATCGTCCGGACGAATTCGTCGAGGTCGACCAACTCGACAAATGCGATGCGTTTCTCGCGAGACTGATCGACTGGGCGGCGGCGGGATGAGGGTGAACATGCCGGTGGTCGCACGCTCTCGATCGCCAGGGGCGTTCAGTAACAATCGAAATCCGATGGGATGCGTGAATTGCAGGATTTCTGTTTACCCAACGTCATTAACGCTGCATATCACTTTTCATTGAATTTTTTTCGATTAATAATGGAAGTATCATAGCCTTTCTAGAACCATTATTTTGAGATCGTACAACTTTAAATGTAAATTGGTATTCTCTCCATGAACGATTGCTTCAGGAACTCCGAACATCTGGCTGACTCCCCCCAATCCCGAATGACTGCGGATGGCTCTATCCACCTCGACTGCCTGAGGCTGGCCGCCGAAGGACGGTCGTTGCGATACATCGCCGAAGAGTTATGGGAAGCGACAACGGCCATCGAATTTGCGCTGAGCGATGTCTGTCGCTGCCTGAACGTCGCGTGCACGGAAGAAGCGATCGCGGTTGCACAGCG
>JBBSUS010000415.1:0-3376 GCA_038234195.1 Hyphomicrobiales bacterium
AAGGCCGGAGCCAGCGCATCGGTGGTCCCGCGAAACTCGTCGCGGCTGAGATTGAACGCATCCGCGAGCCGGTCCGCCCCAAGGCCGGAGTCGGCTGCCGTCAACCAGTCGAAGAAATCCGTCATCGTCGCCTCGATCCGCCGTGGGAATGGGGGTGCCCATGCGACATCCCGACACAAGCGGCTTCCCCTGTCAAAATGGGATCGCGCAAAGCCCATTCCACACCGCGACGCCGTTGCGGCGGAAACGTCCCGAAAGCATCAGCAGGCGGTTGATTGAGCGGCGACGGATACGCCACCATTCGAGCGTTGGCTCAGTAGGTCAGGTGCTTGAAAACCCGTTCCATCGAGCCGCCCCACTGCTCTTCGTAAAGGCGAACCAGATCTTCGCCCGACGTCGTGCCGCGGGCGACCACCTCTTCCAGCGGTGCCAGGAAGAAACTCTCGTCATTGCCCTCGTCGTTGCGACGGTTGCGGCGGCGAAGGCCGGCGCTCGCGATCTTGACCGTCTCGCGGGCCAGTTCCAGCACCGAGCCGTCGCGGAACTTCGCGGCAAATCCCTCGCGGGGCACGGCCTCGCGCATCGCCGAGACCTCCGCGAAGGTGAAGTCGCGAGTCAGGTCCTCGGCAGCCTGCAGGCTCGTCTCGTCGTAGAGCAGCCCGACCCAATAGGCCGGCAGCGCGCAGATGCGCCGCCACGGGCCGCCGTCGGCGCCGCGCATCTCCAGGAAGGTCTTCAGCCGCACGTCCGGAAACAGCGTCGACAGATGGTTGGTCCAGTCGCCGAGCTGCGGCTCGGGATCGCTGATCCGCCCCTTGAGGGCTCCATCCATGAATTGCCGGAAGGTGACGTCGGTCGCGTCGTGATACTTG
The DNA here is from genome assembly GCA_038234195.1 of Hyphomicrobiales bacterium. GTDB lineage: Bacteria > Pseudomonadota > Alphaproteobacteria > Rhizobiales > Rhizobiaceae > Aurantimonas. The sequence goes on from JBBSUS010000415.1 coordinate 873, forward strand.
CCGTTGCGGGTGACGAAATACATCGGCACGTCGAGTGCCCATTCGGCATAGTCGCGATAGGTGAAATTGTCCTCGAAGACGAAGGGCAACAGCCCGGAGCGCTGGTTGTCGACATCCTCCCAGACGCCGCAACGCCACGAAGCCATGCCGTTCGGCTTGCCGTCGGTGAAGGGCGAATTGGCAAACAGCGCCGAGGCGACCGGCTGCAGCTTCATCCCGATCTGGATCTTGCGCCGCATGTCGGCTTCGTCGGAGAAGTCGAGATTGACCTGGATGGTCGCCGTCCTCAGCATCATATCGAGGCCGCGTGTGCCGACCTTCGGCATGTAGCGGCGCATGATCTCGTAGCGTGATTTCGGCATGAACGGCGTTTCGTCGATCGTCCAGACCGGCGACGAGCCGATTCCGAGAAAGCCGATGCCGAGATCCTTGGCGACGGCGCGCACCTGGGCCAGATGGGCGTTGGATTCGCGGCAGGTGGCGTGGATCGTCTCGAGCGGCGCGCCCGAAAGCTCGAACTGGCCGCCCGGCTCCAGCGAGATCGCGCCCTCCCCATGGGCACCGAAAAGGCCGATCAGCCGGCCCTCGTCGATGATCGGCTCCCAGCCCGAGACCGCCTGCATACCCTTGAGCAGCGCCTCGATGCCGCGTTCGCCCTCGAACGGGACGGGCGACAGGTCGCTCGTGTAGTAGCCGAATTTCTCGTGCTCGGTGCCGATGCGAAAGGCGGAAGCCGGCTTTTCGCCGGATTTCAGATGCGCCGTCAGATCCTCGAGCGAGGTGACCGGCGTCAGATCGGTCGTGTCGCGGGCCATGCGGTTTCCTCAAGGCTGTCCGGCGGTCGCCTCCAGCGCGCCCGTCTCGGGCGCACAGTCGGTCGACACCCATTGTCGTGTCTGGCTCGGCACTGCCGAGTTTCGTCGCGCCGTGCAAGAAAATTCGTGTTGACGGTGCGGCCATTTTGCGAGCCGCCTTGCAAGCAATCGGCGCGAGTGACGCCTCGGTCTGATGGCGCAGCGCCTCGCATTGGTGATCGCGGTTAGCCGTTCCAGTCGCCGATCGCCGCCTGGAGGACGGCAAGCGCCGCCACGGCCGCCGTATCGGCGCGCAGGATTCGCGGACCGAGCGAGATCGCCGCGACGAAGGGCAAGGCCTGCAGCCGCGCGCGCTCCTCGGCCGAAAATCCACCTTCCGGCCCGATCAGCAGACCGAGCGACCGGCCGGGTGCGACGCTGTCTCCGAGGTCGCGCAGCGTCTCGATCGGGCTCTGCGCATCCTCGCGCTCGTCGCAGAAGATCAGCGGCACCGCCGCGTTCCAGCCGGCCAGCGCCTCGGCGAATTTTACCGGCTCGCGGCATTCGGGGATCGTCAATATGCCGCACTGCTCGGCGGCCTCGATCGCGTTGGCGCGCATGCGCTCGACGTTCAGCCGCGAGGCCTGGACATGCTGGGTCATCACCGGCTCCAGCGTGCCGGCGCCCATCTCGACGGCCTTCTGCACCATGTAGTCGAGCCGCGCATGCTTGAGTGGCGCGAAGAGATAGCGCAGCGGCGATGCGGGCGTCTGGGCGCGCACCTGTTCCACCGGCGTCAGATCGAGCTTCTTCTTGGCGGGCCGGGTCAGGGTGCCGCGCCACTCTCCGTCGCGACCGTTGAAGGCGAGGACGCTGTCGCCCTCATTCAGCCGCATCACGTTGACGAGGTAGTTGGCCTGCACCGGCGTCGCGGGAACCGCCATCCCGGCGGCGAGATCGGCGGCGACGAAGACCCGCGGGCTCTTGAAATCGTGGCTCGGCATGGGTTCTCGCTTCGCATCGACCGGTAAGGCGGCCGCTTCTACCATGCCCGCGTTTGACGTCGAGGTCCCTCGCGGACGGGCTTAGGACCGAAACGCTGGTCGAAACCTTCGGCGCCGAGCGTGCCGCTTCGCCGCAGGCGCATCGGGCATGGTCGCGAAACCTATGCGCTCCGGTGCCGTTGTCAGGCGAAACCAGTGTCACCTGAAACCAATTCGCCGGCGCCGCAACCGCGTCGGCTTTGCAAAACCAAGGATTTCTCATGGATCTTCAGATCAAGGATCGCGTCGCGATCATCACCGGCGCCACCGGCGGCATGGGCTTCGAAACCGCCAGGATCCTTGCCGAGGAGGGCTGCAAACTCATCCTGTCGGACCTGGACATCGGCCAACTCGAAACCGACGCCAAGGCGCTGCCGGGCGAAGCCATATGCGTCAAGGCGGACGTCACCAGCCAGTCCGACCTCGACGCGCTCGCCAAGACAGCCGTCGACACATTCGGCAAGATCGACATCGTCGTCCACACCGCCGGCATCACCGGTGCCAAGGGCCATCCGCTCGAAATGACCGACGCGGACTACGAGGAATGCTGGCAGATCGACTTCATGTCGTCGGTCAAGATCGCCCGCGCGACCTTCCCGCACATGCGCAGGAACGGCTGGGGCCGCTTCGTCTGCATCACCTCGGAAAACGCCGTCCAGCCCTATTG
>JBBSUS010000416.1:0-3366 GCA_038234195.1 Hyphomicrobiales bacterium
CGATCTGGCGACCTTCCTGCAAAATATTCGCGGGTAACAGAGATGCCCGTAATGTCGCGTCGGGCCGCTATCGATCGTCCAGTTGGGGCTGCTGGTGGCTGGCCGAGCTTGGCTCCATCGGCCTCGGGATGATGGCGAAGTTGGGTGGCCGGATCGGACCGAGTCGGCTGTGCCTCGATCCCATCCTCACCCCCCGCGCACCACCTGTGACGATCTGAACCATTCGACGAATGCCTTCACGCCCGTCGCAAGGTCGGTTTCGGGCCTGTAGCCGGTCAGCGCCACGAGCAGATCCGGGCTGGCGAAGGTGCGCTGCATGTCGCCGTCCTGCATGGGCAGCATGTTCCGCCTGGCCTTGCGCCCCAGAATGTCCTCGATCGTCTCGATGAAGGCCATGAGTTCGACCGGCTGGCCGCCGCCGATGTTGATCACCCGGTATGGTGCTTCGCGCGAGAGCGTGTCGACCTGTTGGGGCTCTCCTGTTGCGCCGATCCTGTCGGCCACGCGATTGGCCTCGGAGGGCGGCGAGGCGGCGAGGCGAAGGATGCCCTCGACGAGGTCGTCGACATAGGTGAAGTCGCGGCTCATCCTGCCTTCGCCGTAGATGTCGATGGGCTCGTCGGAGAGCATCGCCTTGACGAACTTGAACAGTGCCATGTCCGGCCGGCCCCATGGTCCATAGACCGTGAAGAAGCGGAAGCAGGTGATCGGCAGCTTGTAGAGATGGCTCTGGCTGTGCGCGATCAACTCGGTTGCGCGCTTCGACGCGGCGTAGATGGTCAGCGGTTCGTCGGCCTTGTCGGTCTCGCGGAAGGGCACCGTGCGGTTGGCGCCATAGGCCGAGGAGGTCGAAGCCAACAGCAGGTGTTCGACCCCCAGCGCCCGCGAGGCATCGATGACGTTCCAGCCGCCCTGGATGTTGGAGTCGATGTAGGCCTGCGGGTTTTCCAGGCTGTAGCGCACGCCGGCCTGGGCGGCGAGGTGGATGACGATGTCGGGCGAGGCCGCCGCCATCGCGGCGCGCAAGCGTGGGGCATCTTCCAGCATGGCGATGGTCGCGGTGAAGTTCGGCTCATCGAGCAGGATCGCGTGCCGGGCCTCCTTGAGCAGCGGGTCGTAATATTTGGTCATGCCGTCATAGCCGGCGACCGTGTGGCCTTCGGACAGGAGCCGGCGGGCGAGGTGGAAACCGATGAAACCGGCGGTTCCGGTGATGAAATAACGCATGACGCGTTTCCTTTTTGGCGGGCGACGCCGGCACGGCATCGGCCCTTTCGCGCTTAGACGCGCGTCCTCGTCTCAGCGACCGCGCGAGGCCGCGTAGTTCCGGCAGGCGGCGGCGAAGTGCTTGAAGATGGCGGCTGAGGGCTCGTCGCTCTCGGCCCAGTATTCGGGATGCCACTGCACGCCGAGCGCGAAGGCCTTGGACCCGTCGACGGAAACCGCCTCGACCGTGCCATCGGGTGCCGTCGCCTCGACATTCAACCCTTCGCCGAGCCTGTCGATCGCCTGGCGATGCAGCGAATTGACCTGCAGTTCTCCTTCGCCGACGATCTTCGACAGAACGCCGCCGCTCGACACCGCGACAGGGTGCTGGATGGCGAAGCGTTCGCGCTGCTCGTCGTGGGGGATGGCCCGGTGGTCCATTCGCCCGTCGATCTCCTGGACTTCGGTCGAAAGCGTGCCGCCGAAGGCGACATTCAACTCCTGATGGCCGCGACAGACGCAGAGCAGCGGCACGCCGCGCTCCACCGCGCCGCGGATCAGCTTTTCGGTCAGCCGGTCGCGCTCGGGATCGTAGGGCTCGTGCGCGATGCTCGGGGCGACGCCGTAGCGGTCGGGATGGACGTTGGAAGCAGCGCCTGTCATCAACAGACCGTCGACGCGATCGAGCAATGCGTCGATGTCCATCTCGTTCGCCATCGCCGGCACGATCACCGGGATCGCATGGGCGACACGAGTGAGGGCGGTCAGATAGGTATCCGGCGTGGCGTGCCAGCGGTAGTTCTCGAAGTCCTTGACGTCGGCCGGAACGGCAACGAGGATCGGACTTTCCAAAGGCGTTGCAGACATCGCGTGCGTCCCGGGGCGTTGCTAGGGCAGGGTTTGTGGCCGGTTATATCAGGCAAGTCCGGCGCCGTGGCAGTCGACATATGCTTCCGCGTGCTTGTTGTCGAATGGTGCCGCTTCGTGCAGCATCGAACACCGCGTTTATTGGGCTGCGCTGGGCCACCGCGCCGTGTCGACCGACTGCGTGGGAAAGCCCCGGCGTCTTGGCCGAAGCCTTCTCGTGAGGGCGACAGGGCTTTAAACCCGAGGGATAGGGCGCCACATCGGAAGGAAAGGCCGCTCGTGGAGCGGGAAGCCAGGACGACGTGACCCTATGACCGCGCAAATCCCCTTCGACAATTCCTACAGGCGCTTGCCCGCGAACTTCTTCGAGGAGGTTCTGCCGACGGCGGTTTCGGGGCCGCGGCTGATCGCGCTCAACGAAAAGCTTGCGAAGACGCTGGGGCTCGACCCGCAGGAGCTCAGGTCGCCCGAGGGCGTCGAGATTCTCGCCGGCAAGCGGATTCCCGAAGGCGCCGAGCCGATCGCCATGGCCTATGCTGGCCACCAGTTCGGCAATTTCGTGCCGCAACTCGGAGACGGCCGGGCAATCCTTCTGGGCGAGATCGTCGACACAGAGGGACGCCGCCGCGACCTGCAGCTGAAGGGCGCCGGACCGACGCCCTTCTCGCGCAGCGGTGACGGCCGCGCGGCACTGGGACCTGTCCTGCGCGAATACGTCGTGTCCGAGGCGATGGCGGCGCTCGGTGTGCCGACGACCCGGGCGCTCGCGGCGGTGATCACCGGCGACATGATCTTTCGCGAGACGCTGCTGCCGGGCGGTGTCCTCACGCGGGTGGCGTCGAGCCACATTCGCATCGGCACGTTCCAGTTCTTTGGGGCTCGCGGCGACGAGGCGGCGGTAAAGGCGCTGGCCGACCACGTGATCGCCCGGCACTATCCCGAAATCGCCGATGGCGACGCGCCCTATCGCGCACTGCTCGACGGTGTCGTGGCCCGCCAAGCGGCTTTGGTCGCCCGCTGGATGCATCTCGGCTTCATCCACGGCGTGATGAACACCGACAACATGTCGATCAGCGGCGAGACGATCGACTACGGCCCCTGCGCCTTCATGGAGGCCTATGATCCGCAGGCCGCGTTCAGTGCCATCGACCGGGGCGGGCGCTACGCCTATGGCAACCAGCCAGCCATTGCTCTTTGGAACCTGACACGGCTCGCGGAATGCCTGCTGCCGCTGCTCGCAGACGACAGCGACAAGGCGGTGGAGATCGCGACGGCCAGCCTCGATCGCTTTGC
>JBBSUS010000417.1:0-3358 GCA_038234195.1 Hyphomicrobiales bacterium
GCCGCGTGGGACCGAACCCGGTGACACGAAAATCGCGCAGGACAGGCCAAGGATCACCAGCCAAAAATATTCGAAGGACGAGAACTTCAGCGCGATGTTGGCGAGCACGGGCGACGCGGTGACCAGCACGATCGTGCCAAAAATGCCGCCGATCGATGAGAAGACGAGCGAGGCGCCGAGCGCATCCTCCGAGCGCCCGTCCCGCGTCATGCGGTAGGCATCCTCGACATACGCAGCGCTAGCGGGCGTTCCGGGCATGCGCAGCAGCGCGCCGGGAATGTCGCCGGCGAAGATCGCCATCGCCGTCGCCGTGACGATCGCAGCGATCGCCGGAACCGGCTCCATGAAGAAGGTCACCGGAACCAGCAGCGCCGTCGCCATCGTCGCAGACAGGCCGGGGATCGCGCCGACGAACATGCCGAAGCAGGCCGATGCGAGGATGACCATCAGGACATAAGGTTGGAAGACGAGCCCGAAGGCCTCGGCAAGGATCGGCATGGGCGGACCCTACCAGAGGAACGATAGCCACGCATTGCGCGGCAGCGGGACGAGGAGAATGCGACCGAAAGCCTGCTGCACGACAATCACCGCGACCAGCGAGACCAGCACTGCCGTGAGCGGCGGCGTGCGCAGGGTCAGCATCAGGACGAGCATCACCGCGAACGCGACCGGCACGAAGCCGACCGGCGGCGACAGGACGATGTAGGCCACGATGGCGAGAATGGCGATCGCAAGCGCGATCAGCGAGACGGGCGAATGCGTCCAGTCTGCCAGAGCTATGGTGGGCCGCCAACCGGACACGGCAACGCCCCGCACGGTGATGAACAGGCCGAGGCAGACACAGAGCCGCGACAGCGCGCGCGGCATTGTCTCGGCGCCATAGGCCTGGCCGGGAATCGGCGTGAAGCCTAGCGAGGAAAAATAGATCGCAACACCGCCAGCCAGCACCATCAGACCCAGGAGAACGTCGTTGAACTTCATCGGCTGCCCCTTGGTACAAAGCGTTTCGAAGCCCCAGCGCGCGGGCAAAGGCCGTGCGGCCTGAGCCCGAGGCGACGTCCCGAGGCCATGTTCCGGGACGCGAGCGATCAGCGCCCCGGGTCTATTCGCGTCTCCCCAGAGTCTACTTGGCGAGACCGGCTTTCTCCATGACCTCGCCAAGGCTCTTGTCGTCGTCGGCGACGATCTTCGTGGCGGCCTCGCTGTCGGCCCAGCGCAGGCCGAAGCCGCGTTCCTTCATGAACTTCTGGTACTCCGCGCTGTCATAAGCGGACTTCACCGCCGCGGCGAGCTTGGCCTTGACGTTGTCCGGCAGGCCCTTGGGCGCCACGATGGTGCGCCAGACGGCCAGCGTCCAATCAGTTCCGGTAGCGGTCTTCAGCGTCGGAACATCCGGGAACATCGCCTGCTTTTCCGACGACATCGACGCGAGAGGCAACACGCGCCCAGCGTCGATCATCGAGCGCCCTTCGGCGAGCGAGGACGGCACGAGGTCGACACCACCGGCAACCATGTCCGTGATGCCGGGCGCGGAGCCCTGGCTCGGGACCCACGTCACCTGGTCTGGCGGCAGCCCTTCCGAGAGCATCCAGCCGGCCAGGCCCAGATGCCAGATGCCGCCCTGCCCGGTGCCGGACGCCTTGAAGGTACCCTTCGGCTCCGTCTTGATGGCCTCGAGCAGCGATTTGGCGTCCTTGTACTTGGAATCGGCAGAAACCATCACGCCACCCGGATCGGCGTTGACGATGGCGAGGATATCGAAATCCTTGTAGGTGAGATCGGTGAGGCCCTGCCAATGCATCATGTCGATCTCGATCGTCATGACGCCGAGCGTGTATCCATCGGGCGCCGCGGTAGCGATGGCGCTGTGGCCGACGACGCCGGAACCGCCCGTGCGGTTCACGACCGTAACCGGAACACCGAGATTCTCCTGAAGCAACGAGGCAAAGACGCGGCCCACCGCGTCGGTGCCACCACCGGCGCCCCAAGGCACGATCATCTGGATCGGCCGGCTCGGATAGGTATCCTGGGCCAACGCCGAGCCGGCAACGCCGGTGAGACCGAAGAGACCAGCCGCAGCGGCAAGCACCGTGCTGGCGAGAAACGAACGTCTATGCATGAAAACCCTCCCAATGGTGGCCGGTGATGCCGGCCTGATACAGTGCTCGCCGCGCATCTCGCACGCGGCAAACACAGGGACTGATGGGTCGTCCACGGCCTCCCAACCGCGAGTGCGCCGATACGCATCAGTCGTGAGCGCAGACTATCGACATTCGAAATGCAGCTGTCAATGTATACGTTGAACTCGCAACCCATGGGAATATTTCTCAGTTATGGCGAGCCTTCAACTGAAATTTCCGATGCCCATCCTGTTGCTTCCTCACGTACACAACATCGCGTGAATCATCCCTGATTTCCGCCTCGCATACGCGCGCCACAAGCTCTGGCTGGAGGCTAACTTGTCTTTGCCGGCTCTTTCGTCTCGCCGGTGCCCAGCCGCAGCCCCGGATTGATCGCCTCGAGCCAGAGCAGATAGGCCGAATGGTCGTGCCGCCCCATCGCCATGTCGTGGGTCAGCGCATGAAAACTGTCGCGAGTCTTCTCGGTGAGCGGCAGGGTCAGGCCGGCCGCCCGGGCGACCTCCAGGGCGTTGTCGAGGTCCTTCAGTTGCAGCATCAACGGCCCGCCCGGTACGAAATTGCGCTCCACCATCCGCTCGCCGTGAAGGTCGAGAATGCGCGAGGTGGCAAAACCTCCCATCAGCGCCGTCCTGAGCGACGCCGGATCGCAGCCGCCGGCCTGGGCCAGCATCATCGCCTCCGCGACCGCGCCGATGGTCACGGCGACGATCGCCTGGTTGGCAAGCTTGGCGACCTGGCCGGCGCCATGGACGCCGACATGGGTCGGCCGGCCCATGGCCTCGAACAACGGCCTGGCCTTGGCAAAATCGTCCTCGGGACCGCCGACCATGATGGCGAGCGTGCCTTCGACCGCGCCTTTTTCGCCACCGGAAACCGGGGCATCGAGATGGCGGCGCCCGCCCTTTTCGATCGCGTCAGCGTGGTCTCGGGCGACCGCGGGCTGGATCGATGACATATCGACGAAGAGCGCTCCCGGCCTGGCCGCCTCGACAACGCCGCCCGCCCCTTGGCCATCGCCAAAATAGACCTGCGTCACCACCGGCGAATTATCAACCATGGTGATGATCGCGTCGGCGTCCTTCACAGCCTCGCGCGCGGTCGCGGCAATGGTTGCCACGTCCGCCAACGCCTCTGCCTTTGCCGGCGTGCGGTTCCACACGGTGACCGTGAATCCCGCCTTGGCGATGTTGCGGGCCATGGGCGCGCCCATGAGCCCC
>JBBSUS010000418.1:0-3353 GCA_038234195.1 Hyphomicrobiales bacterium
CCCGGCCAGCAGCGCGATACGGCGGGCCTGCGAATAGCGCGTCAGGACCGTATCGGCGACGGCCCGTCCCGCGCGTTGCATCAGCATCCAGCCGGACGTGCCGCCTGCCATGGTCAGGCGATCCGCCTCGCCCATCTCGTCGGGCGTCAGGAGAGCGGTTGCATCAGCGAATTTCGAAGTCTTCGGCATGGTGATCGCCTGTTCATTCTGGGAAAGGGCCGACGCGACCGCGTGACAAGGTCGGCGCCCTCGTGTAGCCGAGATGGAAGCCGCATTTGGCAGCGGCGTCGGCCGAAAGCTCGACGCTGGTCAAGGTTGGCGGAGCCGCTTCGCATCGATTTCCTTGCGCTGCGTGTGAATTTAAGGCCTGCCTTCGCCGAGACGAGCCCTATAAAGACAGGTCACGGACCCAGGCGAAGTGGCATTGACGAGGACGGCGACCCACCGGGTCGTTTGCGGGTCAATTCGAGAGGGATTTTCGATGAAGAAGGTCGAGGCGATCATCAAGCCGTTCAAGCTGGACGAAGTGAAGGAAGCGCTGCAGGAGGTCGGGCTCCAGGGCATCACGGTGACCGAGGCGAAAGGCTTCGGACGCCAGAAAGGCCATACCGAGCTTTATCGCGGCGCCGAATATGTCGTCGACTTCCTGCCCAAGGTGAAGGTGGAGGTCGTTCTCGCCGACGACACGGTGCAGGCCGCGGTCGAGGCGATCCGCAAGGCCGCCCAGACCGGACGGATCGGCGACGGCAAGATCTTCGTCTCCAATATCGAGGAAGCCATTCGCATCCGAACCGGCGAAGCCGGCAACGACGCGATCTGACGATTTTCGCAGGCGCCGCAGCCGGCGTCCGCTTTGCGAGTGCATCAACCAATACCGCTAACGACGGGAAGGACCTCCATGACGAGCGCCAACGATATCCTGAAGCAGATCAAGGACAACGACGTGAAATTCGTCGATCTCCGCTTCACCGATCCCAAGGGCAAGACCCACCATTTGACGATGGATGTCTCCATCGTTGACGAGGACATGTTCTCGGAAGGCACGATGTTCGACGGCTCGTCGATCGGCGGTTGGAAGGCAATCAACGAGTCCGACATGGTGCTGATGCCGGATCCGGAAACGGCCTACATGGATCCGTTCTTCGCCCAGTCGACCATGGCGATCGTCTGCGACATTCTCGATCCGGTTTCCGGCGAGGCTTACAACCGTGACCCGCGCTCGACGGCACGCAAGGCCGAGGCCTATCTCACCCAATCGGGCATCGGCGACACGGCGTTCTTCGGCCCGGAAGCCGAATTCTTCATCTTCGACGACGTGCGCTACAAGGCCGACCCCTACAACACCGGCTTCAAGCTCGACTCGAGCGAACTGCCGTCGAACGACGACACCGAATACGAGACCGGCAATCTCGGCCACCGGCCCCGCGTCAAGGGCGGCTACTTCCCCGTCCCGCCCGTCGACAGCTGTCAGGACATGCGCTCGGAAATGCTGACCGTGATGGCCGAGATGGGCGTCGAGGTCGAAAAGCACCATCATGAGGTGGCCGCGGCCCAGCACGAACTCGGTATGAAGTTCGACACGCTGACCCGCAACGCCGACAAGATGCAGATCTACAAATACGTGATCCACCAGGTGGCCAACGCCTACGGCAAGACGGCGACCTTCATGCCGAAGCCGATCTTCGGCGACAACGGCTCGGGCATGCATGTCCACCAGTCGATCTGGAAGGGTGGCAAACCGGCCTTCGCCGGTGATCAGTATGCCGGCCTGTCGGAGAGCGCGCTGTTCTACATCGGCGGCATCATCAAGCATGCCAAGGCGCTGAACGCCTTCACCAATCCCTCGACAAACTCTTTCAAGCGCCTTGTCCCCGGCTACGAAGCACCGGTGCTTCTGGCCTATTCGGCACGAAACCGCTCGGCTTCCTGCCGCATTCCGTTCGTTCAGTCACCCAAGGCCAAGCGCGTCGAGGTCCGCTTCCCCGATCCGACGGCGAACCCCTACCTTGCCTTCGCTGCGATGCTGATGGCCGGACTCGACGGGATCAAGAACAAGATCCATCCGGGTGCGGCCATGGACAAGGATCTCTACGACCTGCCGCCGGAAGAGCTGAAAGAAATTCCGACGGTCTGCCGTTCGCTGCGTGAGGCCCTCGAAAATCTCGATAGTGACCGCGACTTTCTGAAAGCCGGTGGCGTCTTCGACGACGACCAGATCGACGCCTTCATCGACCTCAAGATGGCCGAAGTGATGCGTTTCGAAATGACCCCGCATCCGGTCGAGTTCGACATGTATTATTCGGTCTGACAGCGCCCTATCCAAACCAGAAGACTGAAAAGAGCCGGTCCCGGGAAGGGGCCGGCTCTTCTTTTTTATCCTGTCTCCGCAATCCTCGCCCCCGAAATTCGCGGCAACGCAAAAAGGCCTGCCAGCTCGATCAAGATGGCAGGCCGCTTTTCGTTGGGGTGTCGCAACCGGCATTGCCGACGCGAACGAGTTGGATATGGCTCAGGCAGCGGCGGAGATGGCGCCTTCGTTGCTTTCCTCGACCTCGGCGATCGTCGTCAGGATCTGGGAGGCGATCTGATAGGGGTCTCCCTGGGAGTTCGGACGGCGATCCTCGAGATAGCCCTTGTAGCCATTGTTGACGAAGCTGTGCGGCACGCGGACCGAGGCGCCGCGATCGGCGACGCCGTAGCTGAACTTGTTCCACGGCGCCGTTTCGTGCTTGCCGGTCAACCGCAAATGGTTGTCCGGACCATAGACGGCGATGTGGTCGTGCAGGTTCTTTTCGAAGGCCGCCATCAGCTTCTCGAAATAGTCCTTTCCGCCGGTCGAGCGCATGTAGGCGGTCGAGAAATTGGCGTGCATGCCGGATCCGTTCCAGTCGGTGTCGCCGAGCGGCTTGCAGTGATACTCGATGTCGATGCCGTATTTCTCGGTCAGGCGCTGTAGGAGATAGCGCGCCATCCACATCTCGTCGGCGGCTTTTTTCGAGCCCTTGCCGAAGATCTGGAACTCCCACTGGCCCTTGGCGACTTCCGCGTTGATGCCTTCGTGGTTGATGCCGGCCTCCAGGCACAGATCGATATGCTCCTCGACGATCTCGCGGGCGATGTCGCCAACGGCCGAATAGCCGACGCCGGTGTAGTATTTACCCTGCGGCTCTGGAAAGCCGTTCTCGGGAAAGCCGAGCGGCCGTCCATCCTTATAGAAGAAGTATTCCTGCTCGAAGCCGAACCAGGCCCCCTCGTCGTCGAGAACGGTCGCACGCTTGTTCGAGACGTGCGGCGTCGTGCCGTCCGGCATCATGACTTCGCAGAGCACCAAGGCGCCGTTATCGCGAGCCGGG
>JBBSUS010000419.1:0-3351 GCA_038234195.1 Hyphomicrobiales bacterium
ATTGCGCTGCGAAAAGCGGATTGGCAGCAAATCAGGTTCTAGTGCCGAAGCGTCTTTCCACAGCCCGAACCAGGCACGCTCCTGCCGACTCCACGCTGGAAGGTCCTGCCGGATGGCACCACGATGCCATGCGAGGTAACTCGCGCTCTCTCTGTTTGACGTTGACGTAAAAGTTATGCGAGGCGAATGTGGCGGGTAGCAACCAACGTGCCGTCACTCCGTTTTGTCGATAAGCCGCTCACCCGGGAGAACAGCCATGTCGTTTCGCAAGGACCGCCTGACCAAGCCCATCTACGACTGGGCCAAGACCGTCATGCCGCCGATCTCCGCGACCGAACGGGAGGCGATCGACGCCGGCACGGTCTGGTGGGATGGCGAGCTCTTCACCGGCAACCCCGACTGGAACAAGCTTCTGGACATGCCGCCGGCACGCCTTTCGGCGGACGAGCAGGCCTTCATCGACGGGCCGGTCAACGACCTTTGCGCCATGCTCGACGAGTGGAAGATCGTCCACGAGGATCACGACCTTCCGCTCGAAGTGTGGGACTTTCTGAAGACACAAAAATTCTTCGGCATGATCATTCCGAAGAAGTATGGCGGGCTCGGCTTCTCCAACACCGCCCATTCTGAGGTGGTTCGCAAGGTATCCTCCGCCAGCGTTGTCGCGGGCGTGACGGTCATGGTGCCGAACTCGCTCGGACCCGGCGAACTGATGCTGCATTTCGGCACGCAGGAACAGTGCGATTACTGGCTGCCGCGTCTCGCCGATGGCCGTGAGATTCCCTGCTTCGGGCTCACCTCGCCCGAGGCTGGATCGGACGCTGCGGCCATGACCGACAGCGGGATCGTGTGCATGGGCGAGCACGTGGGCGAACAGGTCCTCGGCATCCGGCTGAACTTCGAAAAGCGCTACATCACGCTCGGCCCGGTGGCGACCGTGATGGGTCTTGCCTTCAAGATGTTCGATCCCGAGAACCATCTCGACAGGGGCGAGGCCCTCGGTATCACCGTCGCGCTGATCGCCACGGACACGCCGGGCGTTTCCACCGGCGACCGCCACGTGCCGCTGCAGACCTATTTCCAGAATGGCCCGCTTTACGGCAAGGACGTGTTCATCCCGATGTCGTCGATCCTCGGCGGTGAGGAGCAGATCGGACAGGGCTGGACCATGCTGATGACGGCACTCGCCGCCGGGCGCGGCATCTCGCTGCCGTCGCAGTCGGCGGCCGCTGCCGCCATGTGCGCCCGTGTCACTGGCGCCTATGCCCGCGTGCGCACCCAGTTCAACACGCCGATCGGACTGTTCGAAGGCATCCAGCAGCCCCTCGCCGACATTGCCGCCAATGCCTATCTGATCGATGCTGCGCGCCGTCTCACCGTCGCCGCGCTCGACGAGGGCCACAAGCCCTCGGTGGTCTCGGCCATCATGAAGTCGCACGCCACCTATCGAATGCGCGAATCGATCGAGCGCGCCATGGACGTCCATGGCGGCAAGGGCATCATCGATGGCCCGAAGAACTATCTCGCCGGGCAGTACAAGTCGGTGCCGATCGGCATCACCGTCGAGGGCGCCAACATCCTGACGCGAAGCCTGATGATCTTCGGGCAGGGTGCCATCCGCGCCCATCCCTACATGCTGAAGGAACTGCTCGCGCTCTCCGACGAGGATGAAGACACGGGTCTCGACGCGTTCGACAAGGCGTTCTGGGCCCACGCCGGCCATTCGTTGAGGAACGCCTTCAGGACCTTCGTGCGTGGCTGGACCGGCGGGCTTGCGGCACCGGCGCCGAAGGATGCGGCAATGACCAGCCACTGGCGCCAGCTGTCGCGCTTTTCGGCGGCGTTCGCTCTCATCTCCGACCTGTCGCTCCTGACCCTCGGCGGTGCGTTGAAGCGCAAGGAGATGCTGTCAGCCCGGCTCGGCGACATCCTGTCGGAACTCTACCTTCTCGGCGCCGTCCTCAAGCGCTTCGAGGACGAGGGTCGTCCGGAGGCCGACAAGCCGCTGGTCGAATTCATCATGACCAAGGGCGTCAATCGCATGTCGCTCGCGTTCAACGGCGTGCTCGACAATCTGCCGGCGCGCTGGGCCGCGATGCTGACCCGCTTCCTCGCCTTCCCGCTGGGGTTGCCCTATCGCGAGCCGGCCGACGAATTGACCTCGGAGGTCGCGGCCATCCTGATGCGGCCGTCCTCCCAGCGCGACAGGCTGACGCCGGACATCTATCTGGGAGAAGGCCGCGCCGATCACCCGATCGCCGATCTTGAGCTCGCATTCGAACTCGTCACGGCCGCAGCGCCCATCGAAAAGAACATGCGGATCGCCAAGGTGTCGGATCTCGACGAAGCGCTGAAGACGACGGTGATCAACCAGGCCGAATACGACCAGATGACCGAGGCACGGGCAGCCGTCGCCAGGGTCATCGCCGTCGATGCCTTCCCGGCATCGCAAGTCTCGCCGATCGCCGATCAGCACCGCCGCGACAGGGTCGAGGGCGGCGATCGCCGCATCAACCGCGAGGCTGCCGAATAATGGCCAGATCCGTCTATCTCGTCGACGGCGCCCGCACACCCTTCATCAAGGCGCGCGGCAAGCCGGGCCCGTTTTCGCCGGTCGATCTCGCGATCCAGTGCGGGCGCCCGCTGCTGATGCGCCAGAGCTTCGACAAGGACGCCATCGATCTCATCATCCTCGGCTGCGTCAATGTCGTCGCCGACGAAATGAACCCGGCGCGTGTGGCAGGTTTGCGGCTCGGCATTTCCGAAGAGGTGCCGGCCTTTACGGTGCAGATCAATTGCGGCTCGGGCATGCAGTCGATCGACACGGCCTTCCGCACCATCGAGAACGGCGGCGCCGAGATCGTGCTGGCTGGCGGCGCCGAGGCGCTCAGCCATTCTCCCCTCGTCCTGCGCCGCGAGGCGGTGGACTGGTTCGCGGCCCTGAACGGCGCCCGATCGACGGGCGACAAGCTGAAGGCCCTTTCGGGACTGCGGCCGGATTTCCTCAAGCCGGTCATCGGCCTCGAGCGCGGTCTGACCGACCCGATCACCGATCTCAACATGGGCCAGACGGCGGAAATCCTCGCCCATCGCTTCGCCATCACGCGGCGCGACGCCGACGCTTACGCCGCTGAAAGCCACAACAGGCTCGACAGGGCGACAAAGGAAGGTTGGCTGAAGGGCGAAATGCTCACCGCCTTCTCCCGCGACGGCGAGGTCTTCGACCATGACGACGGCGTGCGGCCAGGCTCCTCGGCCCGCAACCTTGCCAAGCTGAAGCCGGTATTCGAAAAGCCCTACGGCAAGGTCACCGCCGGCAATGCCTCGCAGATCACCGACGGCGCCGCAGCC
>JBBSUS010000420.1:0-3341 GCA_038234195.1 Hyphomicrobiales bacterium
CGATCGGTCGCCGCGTCCGCGACGATGTCGCGCTTGGTGATCGCGACGAAGGGCCGTCCATCGTCGCGCAGATCGCGGAGCAGCTTGGACTCGCTGTCGAGGAGGTCGACCGAATTGGCCGAGCCGCCGCGCACGAGCTTGTATTTCTGCGGATCGACGGGAACGCCTTGCGTGCCGATCGAGACGTTGCCCAGTTGGTAGACCGGACCGGGGCGCACGCGGATCTGGACCGGCACCGGCTTGGATGTGTCGAACTGCGCGTCGGGGGCCAGGTCGGCGATATCCTTGCCCGCGATGTAGATGTCGGCGAGGCCGTCATAGCGGGCATTTTCGTAAAGGATCGCGACAAGCCGCTTGCGGTCCGTCTTGGCCTTGCCGAGCAGGCCCAGCGAGCCGGAAACGGGCTTTTCTTCATCGGAAATCAGCGTCGAGCCGCTTCGCAATGCGGATTCGACCGCGTCGACGTCGCCCGGACCGGGCGCGACGGTCAGCGTGACGGAATAGCGGATGGGATTGATGACGGCATCGGCCGGGTCGGCATCGGGCTCGAAGAACTTGTAACCGAAGATTTCGAAGGCGCCCGCCGAACTCTGCGGTGCCAGGACGCAGGCGAAACCGAGCACCACGGCCGAAAGCTTGGCGCAGGATTGATGTCGATAATGCAAAGTCGTTCGTATCCCGTAGCCTTGGCGCGCTCGGGAGCGCCACGGGACGCTGGGTTTTCCAGGCCGGCCGTATGGCGCGATCGGCCCATAGCCGTGTCCCCCGCTCGTTTCGACGCTAGCATGCTGTTAAATAACAAAATGACAACCGGATCGACCCGGCGTTAACCATGTCGACAGGACTTCGCGCTAAATCCGACCGCCGCTTGTGCCGTCGGTGTCACACCTTTCGGGCAAGGGCGGTGAGTGTCCCAACGGCATGTTTTTGGTCACGCCGAGTTCGCGTTTGTGTGATGGCGACGTTGCGTCGCAAGTGGACGCGCCGATCGCCGAATTCGTCATTCGATGACCGATCGGGAGCGGTCCTGGTTTGGCCTCGCATGCTACGTCGCGTGCCTGCCGAACGACCGCCACGATAAGGTCCCGACATGCGGCTTTTGATGCCCGATATGGAATCGTTCTGAAAAGCGCTTGAAGCGCGGCGCATCTGCGGGCAATCTCCCGCCGAAGCCAAAGACCCGCGATCAAGGTGCGATCAAGTTCGCACCACAGGTCGCCGTGGTTCGCAGTCCGGGTGTGGCTGTCGGCAACATGGATCCGGGAGGGAGACCCCAAATGACGCAAGTGACGATGACCGTGAATGGTCGCGAGATGAAGGGTGATGTCGAGGACCGCACGCTGCTCGTGCAGTATCTGCGCGAAAACCTCGGCCTGACGGGTACCCATGTCGGTTGTGACACCTCGCAATGCGGCGCCTGCGTCGTCCATGTCGATGGTCATGCGGTGAAGTCCTGCACCATTCTGGCTGTCCAGGCGTCGGGTTCGGACGTGCTGACGATCGAGGGTCTGGCAAACGGCACCGAACTGCATCCGGTCCAGGCGGCGTTCCGCGAACATCACGGCCTGCAATGCGGCTACTGCACGCCGGGCATGATCATGACCGCCGTCGACCTGATCAAGGAGCATGGCTCCGATCTCGACGAGAAGGCGGTGCGCGACGGCTTGGAAGGCAACATCTGCCGGTGCACCGGTTACCACAACATCGTCAAGGCGATCCTCGCTGCGGCGGGCGCGTCGCAGCCACAGCAGGTCGCGGCCGAATAGACCGCCGGGTAGGCCGAATGGCCGTAGCCGTGCTGCCCGGAGGAGGGCGGTCGCTGCGGGGTGAGACCCAAAGGGACGGGCATCAGTTTCAAAGGCGAACGGTTCGCGCTGCCACGCAGTCGCCGCCGCGCCGACATCGAAAATCGGGAGGTTTGGGCGATGGGTGTTGAAGGTATTGGCGCACGCGTGCTGCGCAAGGAAGACCGGCGGTTCATCACCGGCAAGGGCCGCTATGTCGACGACATGACGGTTCCGGGCATGAAATACGCCGCGTTCGTGCGTTCGCCTCATGCTCACGCCAAAATCGGTGGCATCGACAAGGCCGCGGCCGAAAAGATGCCGGGCGTTATCGGCATTCTCGACGGCGAGCAGCTTCAGGGCGACGGCATCGGCAATCTGATCTGCGGCTGGGCGGTCAATTCCAAGGACGGCTCGCCGATGAAGATGGGCGCCTGGCCGGCGCTGGCGGTCGGCTCGGTCCGCCATGTCGGCCAGCCGGTGGCTGTCGTCGTTGCCGAAACCAAGGCCCAGGCGCGCGATGCCGCCGAGGCGGTCGAGATCGCCTACGAAGAGCTCGAGGCATTCGTCCATCCCGCCGATGCGCTCAAGGACGGCGTGCCGCAGCTGCACCCCGAGGCGCCGGGCAATCTGATCTTCGACTGGGAGCTCGGCGATAAGGCGGCGACGGATGCGGCGTTTTCAAACGCTGCGCATGTGACGAAGCTTCACATCGTCAACAACCGGCTGATCCCGAATGCCATGGAACCGCGCGCCGCGCTTGGCCACTACGACGCGGCCGACGAACATTACACCTGCTGGACGACCTCGCAGAACCCGCACGTCGCCCGTCTGGTGATGAGCGCCTTCTACAATGTCGCGCCCGAGCACAAGCTTCGGGTCATCGCTCCGGATGTCGGCGGCGGCTTCGGCTCGAAGATCGGCATCTACCCCGAAGAGATCGTCTGCCTCTGGGCCTCCAAGCGCACCGGCGTGCCGGTCAAATGGACGTCGGACCGCACCGAGGCCTTCCTCACCGACACGCACGGCCGCGATCACGTCACTGAGGTCGAGTTGGCGCTCGATGCCGATCACAAGATTCTCGGGCTGAAGGTCGACACGATCGCCAATCTCGGCGCCTACATGTCGCTCTTCTCGTCGTCGGTGCCGACCTATCTCTACGCGACGCTGCTCTCGGGCCAGTACGATATCCCGGCGATCCACGCCAATGTGCGGGCGGTCTACACCAACACCGCACCCGTCGATGCCTATCGGGGCGCCGGCCGCCCCGAGGCGACCTATGTCGTCGAGCGAACCATGGAGACGGCAGCCCGCGAGCTCGGCATCTCACCGGCGGAGTTGCGTCGCAAGAATTTCATCCGGTCGTTCCCGCACCAGACGCCGGTGATCATGAACTACGACACCGGCGATTTCGAAGCGACGCTGGATGCCGGAATGCAGGCCGCAGACGTTGCCGGCTTCGAGGCGCGTCGTGCGGAAGCCAAGACCCGTGGCAAGCTCCGCGGCCTCGGCATGAGCTGCTACATCGAGGCCTGCGGTATCGCGCCGTCGAAGGCG
>JBBSUS010000421.1:0-3334 GCA_038234195.1 Hyphomicrobiales bacterium
CATGCCGGTGTTCGACGTCACCGCGGCTTCAGTCGAACAGATGCTCCACAGCTACACCGCAGCCCTCGATGCGGCCTCGTCGGTTGCTTCGGTCCAATAGACGCGGGAACACTCGATTATGCTCACCCAATCGCTCTCTTCCAGCCTCGCTCTCGTCGGTCCGGAGCTCATCATGGCCGTCGGGGCGATGGCGCTGCTGATGCTCGGCGTGTTCATCGGCGAAAAGAGCGCCCAGACCGTTACCGGGCTTTCGGTGGCGCTGATCGTCATCGCAGGGATCTGGCTGGTCTTCGTGACGCCCTATGGCGTTGGGTTCGACGGCGGGTTCCTGCTCGATCCGTTCGCCGGCTTCATGAAGGTGCTGGTCCTGATCGGCTCGGCTGCCGCCGTGGTCATGTCCGTCGGATTCGCCGAGAGCGAGCGCTTCAACCGATTCGAGTTCCCGGTTCTCATCCTTCTGTGCACCACCGGCATGATGGTGATGGTTTCCGCGGGCAACCTGCTGACGCTCTACATGGGTCTGGAATTGCAGTCGCTGGCGATCTACGTCCTCGTCGCGATCAACCGCGATTCCGTGCGCTCCACGGAGGCGGGCCTCAAATATCTCGTCCTCGGCGCCCTGTCCTCGGGTATTCTGCTGTACGGGGCGTCGATGGTTTACGGCTTCACCGGCCAGATCGATTTCCACGCCATCGCGGCGGCGGTGACCGAAGGTCAGCGTTCGCTCGGTCTGGTCGTTGGCATCGTCTTCGTGCTCGCGGGTCTGGCCTTCAAGATCTCCGCGGTACCGTTCCATATGTGGACACCGGACGTCTATGAGGGAGCGCCAACGCCGATCACGGCGTTCCTGGCCGGCGCGCCGAAGGTCGCCGCAATGGCCCTCATCGTACGCTTCACGATCCAGGGCTTTGAGCCGCTGTCCGTCGATTGGCAGCAGATCATCGTCTTCATCTCGATCGCTTCGATGGGATTGGGTGCCTTTGCCGCGATCGGGCAGCGCAACATCAAGCGGCTGATGGCCTACTCGTCGATCAGTCACATGGGCTATGCGCTCGTCGGCCTGGCTGCGGCAAATGTGGAAGGCGTGCGCGGCGTGCTGCTCTACATGGCGATCTACCTCGCCATGACGCTCGGTACATTCGCGGTGATCCTCGCGATGCGGCGCAAGGACGGCATGGTCGAGGAGATCGGAGATCTCGCCGGCCTCTCGAAGACCAATCCTGCAATGGCGCTGTTCCTGACGATCCTGATGCTGTCGCTCGCCGGCCTGCCGCCGCTCGCCGGCTTCTTCGCCAAGTATTTCGTGTTCATGGCGGCGGTGGAATCGGGCCTTTATGCGCTCGCTGTCATCGGCGTCCTCGCGAGCGTCGTCGGCCTCTATTACTATCTGCGCATCGTCAAGACGATGTGGTTCGATGAGCCGGAGGACAGCTTCGTGCCGATGGCGATGGAACTGCGCGTCGTCCTCGGCATCGCGGCAATCTTCGTCTTTCCGGTCTATCTCCTGGTCGGCGGACCGATTTTCACCGCGGCCGAGGCGGCAGCCAAGACCTTCTTCTGACCGTGCGGGCCGATGTCCTGACCGGTGTGCGCCGGCGGCTTGCGCTCGACGAGGTGGGCTCGACGAACACCGTCGCGCTGGAAGCTGCTCGCCACGGCGACCCCGGTCCGCTTTGGGTCACCGCCGAGCGCCAGGTGCAGGGCAGGGGCCGTCGTGGGCGATCCTGGGTGTCCGAGCGCGGCAACCTCTACGCAAGCTGGCTCACCATCGATCCGTCGCCGCTCGCCCATCTTTCGAACCTGCCGCTGGTCGCCTCCCTGGGCGTTCGCAACGGATTGGCCTCGCTGCTCGGTGACGACAGCTGTCGCGTCTCGGTGAAATGGCCGAACGACGTTCTGATCGGCGGCGCCAAATGCGTCGGCATCCTCCTCGAAAGCGAACGGCTTTCGGACGGCCGCATGGCGGTCGTGGTTGGATGTGGCGTCAATGTCGCCCATATGCCGCAGGATACGCCATACAAAGTGACCACACTGGCGCGGGAAGGCGCGGCCTCGGATATCGAATCCGTATACCAAGCCGTTGCGAGTGGTCTCGAGGCGGCGATGGGCGAGTTCCGTCGCGGTGCCGGCTTTGAAGAGATTCGCAGCGAATGGCTGCGTCGCGCGACGGGGCTCGGTGCACCTTGCCGGGTCAATCTCGCCGGTGAGACGGTGAGCGGTCGCTTTGAGGCCCTCGACAATGAGGGTCGGCTCGTGCTCATGGGCGACGATGGCAGCCGGCGAGCTATTTCGGCTGGGGATCTGTTTTTTCTGGAGCGGGACGAGCGCCTGGCGCCGTAATCCGCAGACGCGACCGGAGCCATGCCGCTGGCGGCAACCGCGGCTGGGCGCGCGATGACGAACGTGGAATGCAACGAACGAAACTTGAACGAGCGGTGAGACGCGAAGCGCGGCCGCATTCTGATGGAAGAAGACTGAGACCTTGAATCAATTGGTATTCGTGCCGCTGGGCGGCATCGGTGAGATCGGTATGAATCTCGCCCTCTACGGCTATGGGCCGGAGCATGATCGCGAATGGATCATCGTCGATTGCGGCGTATCCTTCGCCGGGCCGGAATTTCCCGGCGTCGATCTGGTGTTCCCCGACATTCGCTTTGCGATCGAGAACCTGAAGAACATCAGGGGCATGGTGATCACCCACGCCCATGAGGACCATTACGGCGCTCTGCTCGATCTTTGGCCGAAATTGAAGGTTCCGGTCTACGCGACCGCCTTCACGGCGGCGATGCTCGCCGCCAAGCGAGAAGGCGAGCCCGGTGCACCGAAGATCCCGGTCGAACTCTTCTCGCCGGGTGAACGGTTCCAGATCGGTCCCTTCGAAATTGAACCGATCAATGTCACCCATTCGATTCCGGAGCCGGTCGCTCTGGCGATCCGCACGCCGGCGGGGACACTGATCCACACCGGCGACTGGAAGATCGATCCGACACCGGCGCTGGGCGCACCAACCGACGAGAAGCGGCTGCGCGAGATCGGAGACGAGGGCGTCCTCGCGATGATCTGTGATTCGACCAATGCGTTGCGCGAAGGCGAAAGCCCGAGCGAATCGGCCGTGTCGGCCTCGCTTGGCGACATCGTGAAAGGCGCCAAGGGCCGCGTCGCCGTCACGACCTTCTCGTCGAATGTGGGTCGCATACGCTCGATCGCCATCGCCGCGCGCGATGCGGGCCGCCAGGTACTGCTGATGGGTCGCTCCATGCGACGCGTCGTCGATGTGGCGAGTGAACTCGGCTACATGGAAGGCCTGCCGCCGTTCCTCAACGAACAGGATTTC
>JBBSUS010000422.1:0-3327 GCA_038234195.1 Hyphomicrobiales bacterium
CGCCATACGCCGACTGGCCGCCCTCGAGCAGCCAGTAGCCCGGCAGCATGGCACCGAAATACGGGCCCCAGACGCCATCGACAAAGGCCGGCTCCCGGGTCAGCGCCATGGTGCAGGAGGACGTGCCCATGATGAAGGCGAGTTCGCGTTGGGGATCGGAGGCGTCGCCGCCGGGCCCCGTGCCGCCGATCGTGCCGACCCCGCCGGCGTGGGCGTCGATCAGCGAGGCGCCGACGGGGGTGCCCGCAACGAGCCCGAGGTCGAGCGCAGCGTCATCGGTCAAGCCCGATCCCAGGGGCGTCGCGATATCGACGACCTTCGCTCCGATCCTTGCAAAATCGTTGGCAGTGAGCTCACCGAGACCAATCGTCCGGAAATAATCGGCGTCCCAACCACCCTCATGGGCAAGATAGGTCCATTTGCACGTAACCGTGCAGACAGAGCGCTCCAAAGCCCCGGTAGCCCTGAACGAGAGAAAGTCGGCAAGATCGAAGAAGTGTCCGGCTCGGCTGAACGTATCGGGCCGGTTCTCCTTCAGCCAAAGCAGCTTCGGCGTTTCCATCTCCGGCGAAATGCGACCGCCGACATATTTCAGCACCGAATGCCCTGTCGCATTGATCCGGGCCGTCTGCTCGAGGGCCCGATGGTCCATCCAGACGATCACGTTGCGCGCCGGATCGTTGGAGGGGCCGACAGGGAGCGGTGCGGCGTCGGGATCGAGGACCACCAGTGAACAGGTCGCGTCGAAGCCGAGACCCTTCACCGTGTCCGGCGATACCCCAGCCTCTGCCACTGCCGCTCGAACGGCTGCGCAGACGGCTTGCCAGATGTCCTGCGATGATTGCTCGACGATGTCGCCGTCCTCGCGCCAGATCCGGATCGGGTGCTTGGCCGAGGCGACAAGATGGCCGGTGGCGTCGAACAACCCGGCCCGCGCGCTGCCCGTTCCGACGTCAATTCCGATGAAGATGCCGTCCATGCCCGCTCCCGCACTCTCCCCGGAAGCGAATTAACCGATTCTTCACTTCATGCGAAAGGGTTTCGGTTCAGGTGACAGAGCCCCGCGGTCAATCTTGAGAGCGATCGGGCCCAAGCCGGTGGGTTGAGAAACCAGCTTTGTCACGCTGGCTGACTGTCCAGTTGAGGGGCAGCTTCCAGGCAGGCTGCTTCAGCTGCGGCCGAGATAGGCCTCCAGCGTCGCTTTGGTGCCCTTGTCGTAAAGCGCGGCGAGACTCGCGGCAAAACGCTCCCGCATGGTCTCGTTCTGCGCCAGTTCGCCATAGACGTCCTTGAGGTTCAGGAAACTCTGCGGGTCGTCCTTGGCCGCCTTTGCGGCCGCGCGGATCCGTTCGATATTCGGATCGTTGTAATCCAGTTCTTTGCCGCCCTCGCTCGGTCCGGCAAGATAGCGGCACCAAAGGGCCGACACCAGCGCCAGGCCTTCGATCCCCTCACCCGCCTTCAGCCGGTCGCGGATCGTCGGCACGATGAATTTAGGCTGGCGATTCGAACCGTCCTGGGCAAGCCGGGGGATGGTGTCGCCGATCTTCGGATTGGCGAAACGCCGCTCGATCAGCCGGCGATACTCCTCCAGCGAAGTGTTCGGCACCGGCGGCACCACCGGGATGATCTCGTCCTTGGTCAGCTTTTCCAGGAACGCCCGGATCAATTCGTTCTCCATCGCGTCATGGACGAAATGGATGTCCATCAGCGCTGCCGGATAGGCGATCGCCGCGTGGCCGCCGTTGAGAATGCGCAGCTTCATGTGCTCGTAGGGCGTCACGTCCGGGACGAACTCGACGCCGACCTTTTCCAGCGCCGGGCGCCCGGCGGGAAAGTTATCCTCCAGCACCCACTGCTTGAACTCCTCACAGAACACCGGCCAATTGTCGTCGATGTCGAATTCGGACTGCAGCAGGTCGATCTCGCGCTTGCCGGTGGCCGGTGTGATGCGATCGACCATGCCGTTCGGAAACGCGACGTTCGCCGCAATCCAGTCCGCGAATTCCGGGTCGGACAGGCGAGCGGTGCCGACGACGGCGGATTTGGCGACAAGGCCGTTGTGGGGAATGTTGTCGCAGCACATGACGGTGAAGGCCTGCGCTCCCGCTTCGCGGCGACGCTTCAGGCCTGCCACGATCAGGCCGAAGACGGTTGCCGGCGCGTCCGGATTCTGGCCGTCCTTCACGATCGCAGGATGGGTGGGATCGAAATGGCCGTCGGAGTCGACGAAATAGCCCCCCTCGGTGACGGTCAGCGAGACGATCCTGATCGCAGGATCGGCGAGCTTTTCGATAATTACCGCGATGTCGCCGACCGGCAAGATGTCCACCATCGAGCCCGTGACGCGCGCGGCGGTGCGGTTGTTGTCCTGCTCGACGACGGTGGTCAGGAAATCCTGGCTTGCGAGCTTTTCGCGCATCGCGTTGTCGGATGGCATCACGCCTGCGCCCACGATCGCGAAATCATGGCCTTCGCCGGTTTCGAACAGATCGTCGAGGTAAACCGCCTGATGGGCCCGGTGGAAATTGCCGACCCCGAAATGCAGGATGCCGCCGGTCAACGCCTTGCGATCGTAGGTGGGAACGGTCGCCGTCCTGGCGATGTCGCTCAGCGTGTCAGACGAAAGCCGGACGCTCATGGCCAAGGCTCCTTGGTTCATTCGGTTGTTTGTCGACGCTGAAACTATCGCGAAAGGCGGCCAGTGCCACAAAAAGTGGCGCCGCAACTCTGTCCCCGCCTTCTCGCGAGGCGCCCCTGTTCAGGAAACGGCCAGGGCCCGGTTCAGCGGATCGCAAGGCCTTTGTCGTCGAACCTGTGGATCTTGCTGTCATCCGGCGTCAGGAAGACCTTGTCGCCGTGGCGCACCGGGAACTCGCCGTCGGCGCGGACGGTCAGGTTTTCCTTGCTGATCGGCGAATCGATATGGAGGAACGTGTCTGAGCCCAGGTGTTCTGACACCTTGACGATGCCGGTCCACAGACCTTCGGTTGTCGATAGCCTCACATGCTCCGGCCGCACGCCCATCGTCTTCGCGTTGAGCTTGGCCGCCTCGGGTCCCTCGATCAGATTCATCCTCGGCGAGCCGATGAAACCGGCGACGAAGGTGTTGCGGGGATTGCTATAGAGTTCGAGCGGCGAGCCGACCTGCTCGATGTTGCCGGCCCTGAGAACCACGATCTTGTCTGCCATAGTCATCGCCTCGACCTGATCGTGTGTGACGTACACCATCGTGGTCTTCAGGCGCTGGTGCAGCTCCGAGATTTCAAGCCGCATGCCGACGCGCAGCGCCGCGTCGAGGTTCGAAAGCGGCTCATCGAACAGGAC
>JBBSUS010000423.1:0-3301 GCA_038234195.1 Hyphomicrobiales bacterium
CTGCCGGACTTTTCCAACTGAACGTCGTGATGGGCCGGCGAGCCTGGAAAGAGTGAGCCACCGGATCCGGTCCACGGCGGGGCCTGCCGTGAGTCTGCCGGAGGAAACGCCCGCTGAAGTCGAAGCGCCTCGGCGCTCTCACCGCATGTGCCGGTGCAAAGGCCTCCGCACCGGCACATGTCGTCTCACCTTATTCGGCTGGTTGCGCCTCGACGCGACCGTGGCCGCCATGCCCACGCTTTTCGCCCTCGGGCGTTTCGTTGATCAGGCGGCGCAGTCGCCGGCCGATCCGGCTTCCGGCGCCTTCGACGAGGCTGTGAAGCGTCGGGATGAAAACCAGGGACAGGGCCGTCGAGACGATCAGGCCGCCGATTACCGCGACGGCCATGGGCGAACGAAATTCGCCGCCGGCGCCGATGCCGAGCGCGGACGGCACCATGCCGGCGATCATTGCGATGGTGGTCATGACGATCGGTCGCGCCCGCTTGTGGGCAGCGTCGATGATCGCATCGAAGCGCCTGACCCCCTCGGCCTCGCGCATCACGGCGAATTCGACCAGCATAATGGCGTTCTTGGTGACGATGCCCATCAGCATCAGGAAACCGATCACCACCGGCAGGCTGATCGCATCATTGGCAAAGTAGAGCGCGAGGATGGCGCCGCCGATCGACAATTGGAGCGACAGAAGCACCGTCGTCGGCGTGATGAATGAGCCGAAGAGCAGCACCAGCACGGCGAAGACCATGAGGACGCCAGCGCCCAGTGCCAGCCCGAAAGAGGTGAAGACGTCGTTCATCACCTCGGCGTCGCCTGAGCGCTGTACGATGATGCCATCAGGCGGATTGGCGACCTCGGGCAGGCTGTAGATGGCGTCGAGAGCCGTGCCGAGTGGGACGCCGGCGGGCAGGTCGGCGCCGATGGTGACGCGGTCGCGGCGGTCGTAGCGTTCCAGGGTGGTCGGTCCCTGGCCGAGCTTGATGTTGGTGACGACACCCAGCGGCACGGTCTTGCCGTTGGCGGCCGCTACCTTCTGGTTGCCGAGCTGCTGCAGGTCGTTGCGGGCAGCCGCGTTGAGCCGCACCATGATCGGCACCTGGCGGTTGCCGCGGTTGAACTTGGCCAGTCGCGATTCGGTGTCGCCGATGGTCGCCACACGAATGGTGGTGGCGATCGAATTGGCGGTCACGCCCAACTGAGCAGCGATCTCCGGTTTCGGCGAGATCTGGATTTCCGGGCGCATCAGCGAAGCGCCGCTGGTGACGTTCTTGACGATTCCCAGATTGGCGATCTTGCCGACGAGATCGTTGGCGTAGCGTTCGACGGAGGCCGAGTCCTCGCCGAGCAGCGAAATCTGTACGGCGCGCTGGCCGTTGTCGTTGGCAAAATAGGTGCGGATGTCCGGGATATCGGCGATGGCCTGCTCGATCTTGCCCTGCAACTGCAGCTTGTCGAGTTGTCGCTCGTCCTTCGGCGTGAAGAAGATGTAGATCGATGCCTTGGTCGGGTTGCCGCCTTTGGACGAGGTCGCGCCCGGCGCGCCGCCTCCGGCAATGAGCACGTCTGCCACCTCCGGCATGGCTTCCAGGCGCGTTCGGATGGCGCGGGTGACGGCCTCGTTGTCCTCGACCCGGGCGCCGGGAGGCAGTTCGACCGACAAGGTCGAACGCCCGTCGTCGATGTTCGGGATGAACGCCTTGGGAAGAAGCGTCGCCGACCAGATCGACACGGCGAAGAAGGCCAGACTGAAGAGAAGCGTGATCCAGCGCCAGCGCAGGGTGGAGCGCAGGAAGCCCAGATAATTGCGCATGAGCCAGCCATCGCGCTTCTCGCCGTGCTTCTTCTTGTCGCTCAGCAGATAAGCGGTCATCATCGGGGTCACGAAGCGGGCGACGGCGAGCGAAAACAGCACGGCGATGGCCACTGTCAGGCCGAACTGCTTGAAATACTGGCCGGCGATGCCTGTCATGAAGGAGACCGGCGCGAAGACCGCAACGATGGTCGACGAGATGGCGATGACCGTGAGGCCGATCTCGTCGGCCGCCTCCATCGAGGCCTGATACGGGCCTTTGCCCATCGCCATGTGGCGTTCGATGTTCTCGATCTCGACGATGGCGTCGTCGACCAGAATGCCGGTGACGAGGGTGACGGCGAGAAGGCTCACCTGGTTCAGCGAGAAGCCGAGATAGTTCATCACGAAGAAGGTCGGGATGATCGACAGCGGCAGGGCGACGCCTGCGATCAGCGTCGCGCGCCAATCGCGCAGAAAAATGAACACGACAAGGACTGCGAGCGCGGCTCCCTCGTAGAGGGTGTCCATGGTCTGCTCGTAATTGCCGAGCGTATATTTCGCCTGGTTGTCGATCAGGGTGAAGCTCGCCTGCGGATACGCCGCACGCAGCTTCTCGACCGCCGTCGTGACGTTGGCTGCAGCCTCGGTGTCAGAGCCGCCGGAGGACCGAAGCACCTGGAAGGCGACCACGGGCTCGCCATCGAAGCTTGCATAGGAGCGGATCTCGGCGCCGCCGTCGCGGACGGTTCCGAGCTGGTCGAGCCGCACAGAGCGCCCGTCGGACAGCGCGATCGGAAGGGCTGCAAGGTCGTCGATACTGGCCGATGAGCCGAGCGCGCGGATCGAATACTCGCGCGAACCGAGATCGCCGCGTCCGCCGCCGAGATTGATGTTGGTGGCTGACAATTGCTGGCTGACCGAGGCTGCGGTGATATCGAGGGACGCCAGCCGTTCGGGGTCCAGGTTGACATTCACCTGCTCGTCGATACCGCCGATGCGGCGGACGTCGCCGACCGAGGGTAGCCCCTGCAGGAACCGGTTCACCGTGTCGTCGATGAAGTAGGAGAGCTCCTCGACCGACATCGCCGGGTCGGTGACGGCATAGGTCAGGATCGGCAGTCCGGTGACGTCGAGCCGCTGGATGATGGGCTCGTTGATCGAGCCGGGCAGGTCGGAGCGGATGCGGCTGACGGCGTCCTTGACGTCGTTGAGCGCCTTCTGCGTGTCGGTCTCGAAGGCGAACTCGACCATCGTCGTCGAGGCGCTGTCGACGGCGGTGGTGGTGATGTGCTTGACGCCGGTGACCGAGGAGATGGCGTTTTCGACCGGCTGGCCGATCTGGTTCATGATTTCGGCCGGGGCCGAGCCGGGCTGGGTCACCGTGACGATGATGAAGGGCACGTCGATATTGGGGAAGCGGGTCACCGGCAGCCGCATGAAGCTGACGAAGCCGACCGCGACGAGCGCCAGGAAGATCGCGATCGGCGGTACAGGATTGCGGATCGACCAGGC
>JBBSUS010000424.1:0-3282 GCA_038234195.1 Hyphomicrobiales bacterium
CCCATCTTGATCATGATGTCGGCAACAACGACGCTGGCAACCTCGCTGCGCTCTGCCAGCGCTGTCACCTGATCCACGACCGGCCGCATCATCTCGCCCGCAGGCGCATCACCTATCTCATGCGTCGGGCACTCGGCGATCTGTTCGCTGGCCTCTATCGGTGAATGAACCAGATCTGATCACTCAGTTCGCTTGAAAAGCGTTTGAAACAGTATCTCCGCTTGGCGCAGCCCTTCGTCGGTCAACACCACCGACTTCGCTTTGTTCGCCGGGTCGGCGATCATCCCTTTCCGGTGCAAGCGGTCCATCGCGTCCCAATCAAAGCTCTTCCAGGCACGACGCTCATCGTGAAGCGTGAGCCATAAAAGCGCCAAAACCGCCGCGTCGATCTTTTCGTCGTCGATCTCCATGACCGTAGAGTTTAGCATGCGAAGAGAACGGAGCCGCAGACTTCAGGGAATCCGTACGCACGATACCCGCGCCAGCGTAAGCCGCATTATGGGATGGCCGGGGCTCTGAGTAGCAACGAAGCAGAATATAAACTGGATTTCACAGCGGCAGGTTTGCGCTTTTCGATCCTTCCCGTCCAAAATGGACTGCCCGCCGCATCAATCTGTCAATTATTTCGATCGTCTGATGGTTCATGTGCCCAACGTTGAATCGCATCAGATCGGTCGCGGTCTGGTTCACGCTGAACACATTGCCCGGCGCAAGAACGGTGTTTTCGCGAAGGGCATCTTTCGCGACTTCCGCCGCGTTCAGTCCGTTCGGCAACTGGCACCATAGGTAGAAGCCGCCGCGCGGGAGCGTCCAAGGTTGAATGCCGAGCGCTTCGAGTTCTGCAATCGTTTCCTTTCGACGTCTGGCCAACTTGTTGCGAAGTCCATTCAGATGCTTGCGGTAGCTGCCGTCGCTGAGAGTGCCGAGGACGAGATTCGCGGCAACTGGGCTCGGTCCACCGAAATTCGTCGCCACTTGCAAATCTATCAGGCCCTCGATCCATTCGGATCGCGCCGCGATGTAGCCGCAGCGGATCGACGCGGACAATGTTTTTGAGAAGCTGCCGATCCGGATGACGCGGGAGAGGCCATCAAGCGCGGCAAGCCTTGGCGATCGCTCTGGCTCGAAATCGGCGAAAATATCGTCATCGACGATCGTCAGATCGTGTTCGGCTGCGATGGTCAGCAACCTGTGAGCGGTTTGGAGCGAAAGGGATGCGCCGGTAGGATTGTGGATCGCCGAATTGGTAATGTAGAGGCGCGGAGCGTGGGACGCGAGCGCCTCGGCAAAGCGCGCCGTGTCCGGCCCCGTCGGAGTATAGGGCACGCCAACGATCGTCACGCGGTGGGCGCGCAGCAGCGCCCGAAAATTGAAGTAGCAGGGATCGTCGACGAGAACCGTATCGCCCGGTTGCAGGAACAACCGGCAGATGAGATCGATCGCTTGGGTGCCCGAAACCGTCAGGAGGACCTGGTCGGTGCTTGCCTCGATTTCCTCCTCCGCGAACTGTCGCGCCAGAAGCCGACGCAAGGCGGGCAAGCCTCGCGTCGTGCCATAATCGGCAAGCACCGCATCGTCGACCTTCGCGAGGGACCGGATAGCACGGCGAATTGCGGTGTTCGGCATCCAATCCGCCGGCAGCCATCCGCACCCGGGACGCAGAGCATCGGCGCTGGCATCGAGCGATTGCCGCGACACCCAGAAGGGATCGATTTCGCGATCCAGACGCGGTTCGATTTCGCTCAAAGCCAGTGGGGGCACGGCACCAGCGACGTAAAAGCCGGAGCCCGGCCGCGACCGGATCACGCCTTCGGCGGCAAGGCGGTCATAGGCTTCCACGACCGTCGACGGCGAGACGCCCATGTCACGGGCCATGCTCCGGATCGACGGCAAACGCTCCGAGATAGTGAGTGTGCGAGCCGCCATACGTCGGCGGATTTCGTCCATGATCGCGCCGGTTCGCGTGGCCCGGGCCGGATGTTTCGTCTCGCTCGTCACCAATCGTACGGCTCCTCTGGCCCGAACAGTTCGGCGAAATCGTATTGAAGTGTGACTATCTTCGCCAGTCTCGTTGGCGCTATCGCGGTGCGGTTTAACAAGGACAGCATCATGCAGCGCACGACACTCGGATGGGGCAGCGGCCTCGTCGGCATTTTTATCTTCAGCGGATCGCTCCCAGCGACCCGCGTCGCCGTCGCCGACTTCGCGCCGCTGTTCCTGACCTCGGCAAGAGCCGTGATCGCTGCGCTTCTAGGCGCAACACTCTTGCTTGCCTTTCGTCAAAAGCGTCCCGCGAAAGGCGATCTTGCACCCCTCGTTATTGTCGCGGTTGGGGTGGTCATCGGCTTCCCGCTGTTGACGGCGCTCGCTCTCCAGCACATCACCGCAGCGCACTCGATTGTCTTCATCGGCCTTCTGCCGCTATGCACCGCGATCTTTGGCGTTCTCAGAGGCGGCGAAAGGCCAAAACCCGTCTTCTGGCTGTTCTCAATCCTTGGCGCATCCTCTGTCGCGGGATTTGCGATGTCGCAGAGCGGCAGCGCTTCTCTTGCCGGCGATCTGTTCATGGTCGCGGCGATAATCGTGTGCGGGCTCGGTTATGCCGAAGGCGCGGCACTTTCACGAAAGATGGGAGGGTGGCAGGTGATCTCCTGGGCGCTAGTCGTGGCATTTCCCGTCATGGCGGCGATCGCGCTGGCGACCCTGCCTGAGACCTGGACCGGCATCGGCGGCGCGGCCTGGATCGGGCTCGCTTACGTGTCGGTGTTCTCGATGCTGATCGGCTTCGTGTTCTGGTATCGCGGCCTGGCTCTTGGAGGCATCGCTGGCGTCGGGCAACTCCAGCTGCTCCAGCCATTCTTCGGACTGGTCCTTGCCGCGCTCCTTCTCGGAGAGTCCATCCCCTGGTCGATGGTCGCAGTCACGGTCCTTGTCGTCATCTGTGTGGGTGGTGCAAAGCGTTTTGCGTGAGGATTGATTGGCTCCCCGAACGGCGGACTGATCGTCATGGTGCTGCGTGTCGCGCTCGCAAGCCGTCAGTTGGCAATGCGCTTTCACCTAATCTGAATCATAGTATTCTTTTTCAGATCAGCGCCCGTTCCACCTCGTCAAGGGGGATCTCGTCGCTTCGGCGATCGTATAGCTGGGTCGTCCTTGTGCTCGCATGGTTCGCCATTGCCGCGGCCTTTTCCAGCGTGCCGCCGTTTTTCAGATAGGCGGTGATGCCGGTGGCTCGAAACGAGTGATTGCCGATCTTCGTTTCAACGCCGGCAGCCGCAGCGC
>JBBSUS010000425.1:0-3281 GCA_038234195.1 Hyphomicrobiales bacterium
AACCGGTCGCCTCGCAAAAGCACATGCCGGCCAAGCCGACCTGCGATGTCAGTCGTTTGCCGACACGGATCCCATCCGACGCACGCTTGTGACCTGCGAGCCCTTCGCAGCGATCCGTTCGATCGCTTCGCTGACGGGTTCGACCGCCGTCATCATGTGAAAGGCATTGGCGTGGAGGAGGCGCGCGCCATCGAGCATGATTCCGATATGCCCCTTCCAGAAAACGAGATCGCCGCGTCGCAGCGCCTCGATGCCGGCAATGCGGGTGCCGAGAGCCCGCTCCTGCATGTCGGTGTCGCGCGGGGCGATGATGCCGGCCATCTGGCAGGCGATCTGCACGAGACCGGAACAATCGATACCGAGCACCGACTTGCCGCCCCACAGATAGGGCACGCCGAGAAACCGCTCCGCGGCACCGACGAAATCCGGCAGGGCCGCCCCAAGCGGTTGCAAATGCTGCTCGACAACCGCGCCGCCCGTGGCAATCCTGGCGTAACGGGCATTGTGGTCGACGGCTTCGCCAGTCTTGGTGACGAGCGCGCCCATCGGCAGATCATGCAAGGGCGGGAGCTTGATGTCGGGGCCGGGAAAGACAAGCGTCCGCGGCACGAAGACCTTGTGGGTCGGCAGGGCGTCAGGCCCTGCGGCTGCGGGCGATCCAGTCCATTCGATCGCGGCACTCGGCATGTATCCGACATAGCCGTCGGTGTTCAGTTGCACCCACGACCAGCCCTCGTCGTCCGTCTCGAAGACGGTGACGGGTTCGCCGAACAGCGCTTCCGTGGCCAGCATCGCGTCGCCAGCGGGACGCAGTCGCACCGGCGCGACCGGCTGGACGATCCGGCCGGAACGGCCTTCGACAAAACACTCCGCTTCGACCTCGCCCCGCAGCCGGACATCCGCCAGATCAGGGCGAAACGCGTACAGCCGCCTGTCGAGGGTGGCGCGAACGGAACCCGCGCCCGGTTCGAAACTGTGGTTCACTGCCGTTCACTCCCTGACGACCAGACTGGCATCCGAAGGCCTGACGTTCGAGTTGCCCCGACATTTTCTTCGCTCTTCAGCGGCAACCAAATCGCGTCATCATCGCGTCGAACAGCGCGCGGATGGCATAGGCCTCGCCGCCCACGCCGCCGATCGGGCTGGCTTTCGGGCGCCAACCATAGATGTCGAAATGTGCCCAGACCTTGGCGTGCTCGACGAAGCCCTCCAGGAACAGTGCCGCGGTGATCGCGCCGGCAAAGCCGCCGCTGGAAACATTGTTGGTGTCGGCGACCTTGGACGCAAGATCGGCAGCGTAGGGTTGCCACAGCGGCAGGCGCCAGACCGGATCGGCGCGGCGAAGGCCCGCCTCATAGACCGCCTGCGCGAACACGTGGTCGCCGGTGAAGAAGGCCGGAAGGTCCGGGCCAAGCGCAACGCGGGCGGCGCCGGTCAGCGTCGCCATGTCGATCAGCAGTTCCGGTGCCTCCTCGTCTGCAAGCGCCAGCGCATCGGCCAGCACCAGACGGCCCTCGGCGTCTGTGTTGCCGATTTCCACCGTCTTGCCCTTTCGGCTGGTCAGGATATCGCTCGGCCGAAAGGCGTTGCCGGCGATGGAATTCTCGACGGCCGGGATCAGCACGCGCAGGCGCACGTTCAGGCCGCGCGCCATGATCATGTGAGCCAGACCCAGCACATTTGCCGCCCCGCCCATGTCCTTCTTCATCAGCAGCATGCCGGCGCTCGGCTTGATGTCGAGGCCGCCGGTGTCGAAGCACACGCCCTTGCCGACCAGCGTGACCTTCGGCGCGCTCTCGCTGCCCCAACTCATGTCGATGAGGCGCGGCGCGCTGCTCGACGCACGGCCGACGGCGTGGATCATCGGGAAATTCTGCTCGAGGAGCGCGTCGCCTTCGACCGTAACCAAACTCGCGTTGAACTGCCCGGCAAGATCGCGCGCAGCCGTTTCGAGCTCCGCCGGCCCCATGTCCGAGGTTGGGGTGTTGATGAGGTCGCGGGCGAGCGCGACGCCGGCGGCGATCGCCTCGATTTCGTCGATGTCCAAGTCGCCCGTCACGGCGAAGCGAATGCTTTCGCCTTCGGACGACTGCATTTCATCATTTCCCGCCCTCTTCGAACGGTAGCGATCGAAGCGGTACTGGCCGAGAAGCAGGCTGAGCGCGACAAGTTCAGGATCGAGGCCGTGCTCCTCGGCCAACATCCAGTCGCCCGCCGGCAGCTTGCCCGCCAGCGCGCCGCAGGCGAGCGCCCGACGCTCGCGGGCCCCCTCGCCCCTCGTCTCGCTCCCAAGACCGAGAACCGCTCCGGCCACGCCGCCGTCCGGGTCGGGCACCAGAAGAACGGTGCCGGCATCGGCAGCGAAGCGCGCGGTCTGCGCCCAGCGCCGTGCCGGTTCGGGAAGAGTGCTGAGGCCCATAGGGCTCGCCGTCCATACGGGGCGGCACGATGCGGCGGGATCGCGGGCGAGATGAAGGCGCATGGGTCGAGTGTCCTGAAAGGTTGACCGATCTTAAGACTCGTTAACCGGCCGTTAGGGTTAACGAAATACGTTCCCGTTAAATGACCGGTCGCTGACGACTGGCACAGTCCGATGGCGGAAGCAAAGTGGAGCGGCAGATGGCGCGGCGCGAGACGGTTTCGATGTTCAGGTTGCGAAGCGGCCTCCTGGCCGGCGTGGCCGTCGCCATGCTTGCCGCCTCCGGCTGCGCGTCGGGCGTCTCCGGCGAGACCACCGGTTCGATCGCGCGGGCGCCGGGTGCCGGCACGAAGCCGGTTGCGCAGATGGCGCCAAACGAGCTTCAAGGCGCGCTTGGCGATTACGGCCGCGCTTACGACGCCTCCCCCAAGAACAAGGGCGTTGGCCTCTCCTATGCTGCAGCCCTCCAGATGGCCGGTCGCAACGACCAGTCGCTGGCGGTCATGCAGCAGGTCGCGATCACCCACCCCAACGACCGCGACGTTCTGGCCGCCTACGGCAAGGCGCTGGCAGCCGCCGGTGACCTGCCGAAGGCGCTGGAAACCGTGCGCCGCGCCCAGACACCGGATTATCCCGATTGGCGGCTGTACTCGGCAGAGGGCGCGATTCTGGATCAGATGGGCCACTCGGACGAAGCTCGGGTGATGTATCGAAAGGCGCTCGACCTTCAGCCGAACGATCCGACGATCCTGTCCAACCTCGGCATGTCCTATCTCCTCACCAATGACCTGAAGGCGTCGGAGGGCTATCTGCGCTCCGCCGCGGCCCTTCCCGGCGCCGACAGCCGCATTCGCCAGAATCT
>JBBSUS010000426.1:0-3271 GCA_038234195.1 Hyphomicrobiales bacterium
ATTTTTCCGAGTTGTCATAGGGGAAAAACAAAAGGTAACTTTCCGCACGCAACAGATCGAGTGTCGTGAACCGGGTCGGGATGATGCCCATCGCCGCCCCATCAGCGACGATCCGGTCCCAGATATCGGGCGCGTCCTGGCCACGGCAAAAAATCTCATAACCGCGCTCGCCGGTGTAGCCGGTGCGGGAGATCGTGACTGGCTTGTCGAAAAGCGTCGTGTGCACGTGGCTGAAATAGACGAGATCGCGGATCCCCGGCACATGATCCGCCAGGAAATCCACAGCCACCGGCCCTTGCAGGGAGATGTCGTGGAGATTGTCGTCGAACAGGACCGCAACGTCACGGCCGGTCGCAGCCATTGTCAGTTGCTCATGGCCGAGCCCAGATCCGTGGACGACCATCCAGCTGTTGGGACCCATCCGGTAGATTACGCAATCGTCGACGAATTTGCCCTGCTCGTTCAGCATGGTCGCGTAGGTCGAGCGGCCGGGCTTGATCTTCTCGGCGTTGCGCGTCGTTGCGCGGTCGATGACGTGGCTGGCGTGCGGGCCGACGAGATGGACCTTCTTCAGGCCCGACACGTCCATGACGCCCGCCTTGGTGCGGATCGCCAGATACTCTTCTGTCTGGTCCTTGTCGTAGGTCCAGGCGGTGCCCATTCCGCTCCAGTCCTCAAGGCTCGATCCCAACGCCCGATGTCGGTCGGCCAGGGCCGAAAATCTCCAGGATGAGGTCATCATCGTCCTCCCAAACGAAACCTGAACGTCGGTAACATAGCGCGACGCTGAACGTCATCCTCGCAGAATGGCGTGACAAAAAGCAACCCAGCAAGAAATAATTTTTCCCTATAGGCAAAATTATGCCGCGTATCGAGTTCGGCGTCTCCGGAGGCAAGGGCATTTCTTTGGTGATCGCGAACCGGTCGGAACGAGACTCTCTTCTGTTCGGCCGAGTGCAGAAGGGGCGCTTTAGCGACTCACAGCCGGGCGGCCCCGACATAGGCCAGCCGTGCACGACGATAGGCGTCGGGAATGGACAGCGCCCAAACGAAGAACCCTCCGGCATGCTGCCCTACGAAGGACTGATCCGGCGTTGAAAATATGAACGTGAAGGCGCCGAGGAGAAACACGAAGAGCGCGAATATCAGTCCCCTCTGTGATTGGCCCAGAAGCAGATGACCGACCCCAGGCAACAGGCAAGCGGCCAGAAGCACGACATAGGGATGGACCGGTCTCTTCACGTCGCCACCTTGCAATCTGTTTGAAGAGCTCTCGGCGAACGGTTCTGCGACGCACTCGTCATCTACGCAGCGCGATCCTCGATCGAGCTGAAACTTTCCTTTTGCGCGGCAATCAGAAGGTCGGCCTCGGCGACGGCCCGTAACAGATCGTTACGATCGATCGGCTTGAGAGGAAAGCGCATCTGGCGCATCAACAGATGAGATCCGCGGTCTCCCTCCGCGGCCTGGCGCAGGATGCGAACGCGCTTTGCCATGACAACGGCCTCCTTGAGGGTGGGATCGCGAAACAATTCTGCGAAAACCGCCTCGGTCCTTTCGATGACGCCGCGCGGTATGCTTCCCCTGGTGCGGACAAGCAGCCCCATTTCGTCCAGTCGCCGGGAGTGAAACCGATCGGGTAAGGTCTGGACGCGCGAATAGAATTCCGCGCCGGTGGGCCGTGCCAGAGCGCCGATCGCCGCCGAATGACCGGGCGGATCGCGATCCACGGTCACAGAGATCCAAAGCTGCGGAAGCCTACGACATTGCAAGGAGTCGACGATGAGCTCGACTTCGACCCGTCGACCGTCCGACAGCAATGCCTCCAGCTTGGGCAGATGGCTTGCACCGATCGAAACGCGCGCACCGGGAAGACCCTGGGCCAGCCCATCGAGCCATCCGCTTCGCAGGCTGATGGCCGACCGGTGCTCGCGCGATGCCATGAACCACAGAATAACGACGCCAGCGACAATGCCGAAGACGAGGATCGCGGCGTCTGTATCGAAGCTCGGCGCTGACAAGACCGCGATCCCTTCCACTTGTCGTACATTGCCTTGCGCAGGCAGGACATGCTCGGCGCGAGGCCCGCAAGTCCAAAACTGTGCCCATTCAGAGCGCTCGTATCGAACTCCGCACAGGCAAAACGGCGCTAATATCCCGCCGGTCGAGGCCAGGGCATCGTGAACTGGTCGCCGCGCCGGACAAAGCGGTAGCGCCAGAAATGGAACCAGAGTGAGGCCGCGATATAGAATGCCAGCATCGCGATCAGTTGTGTCCCGTAGCCGAGAAAGACCGCAAAATAGGCGGTGCAGCAGAGCACCAGGAGGACGATGGCCGGCAGTGGATGAAGCGGATGCACATACCCGCGCTTGATCGTTCCAAGCGGCCATTTCTTTCGGAACATGACCATGTTGAACGACATGAAAGTATAACCCAAAAGGCCCGAGAGGATCGAAAACGTGACGACCTGATCCAGCGGCGCGCCCAGCGCGAAAATCAATGCGATCGGCACCAGGAAGACGATCGACCGATAGGGTGTGAAGTAGATCGGATGGACCGCTCCGAACCATATCGGGAGATAGCGATCGCGACCCATTGAAAACCAGGCGCGCGAGGCGTCGTTGATACAGCCGTTTGCAGAAGCCAGGGTCGCGAAGATGGTCCCGACGAACAGCAGCACCATGAGCCACTTGCTTCCGGTTACGCGCGCTGCGTCGAACAGCGGCGTCCCGGCCTGTCCCAGATACTCCCAGGGAATAAGACCCGAGCAGACATACCAGGTGAGCGAGGCGGCGATCAAAAGGGTCATGATCCCTGCCATGGTGCCGTAGGGAAGCGATCGCGCCGGCGATCGAACTTCCTCGGCAGCCTGGCAGGTCCCCTCGATACCCAGATAATACCAGAGACCGAAATGGAGAGCGGCGACGACCCCGACCCATCCGTAGGGCAGAGGATCGGTGGTGATGGCAGAAAACTCCAGGGGAACCTCGGACACGCCGAACTGAACGGAGACGACGAGCAGGATGATCGCCAGGAAAGCGATGGCCGTGATCACGAAGTTGAACGTCAGCGACGCCAGGACCCCGCGATAGTTCAGCCAGGCCAAGCCCATGATCGTCAGGATGATGAATGGCTGCTGGTGAAGTCCCGAATGACCCTGCAGGCCCGCAACCGTATCGAGAAGGAAGCCGATCGTGATCGCGTTGGCCGCTTCCAGCATCGTGTAGGCCATCACCAGGAAAAGACCGACATTGAATGCCATCAAGGGACC